>JAYWDR010000406.1:0-10991 GCA_043779735.1 Cyclobacteriaceae bacterium
TCTGCGGGAAATGTATGGTCTGGCAGAGACGCTAAGTAGTACAGCACGGCAAAATTCTAATTTCTTTGCGCCTCAGCGCCGTTGAGGTTAAGCAAACCCTAACTTCTCCCGCACCCGGCTCAGTACCGCCAGAGCTGTCTTTCTCGCCCGTACTTCTCCATCTGCCAACTTCCTTTCTAACTCATCCTGGTGGACCATCAGGTATTGAAAAGTATCACGTTCTTTTTTGTAAGTATCAATTAACAGTCCCAGCAGTTCCTGCTTGGCATGACCATAACCAAAATTGCCTTCCAGATATTTCTTGTGGAGTGCTTCGGTCTGCTGTGGAGTAGCGACCAACTTGTAAATAGCAAATACATTGTCCTTGTCGGGATTCTTGGGAGACTCCAACGGAGTGCTGTCGGTGACAATGGACAGGACCTGCTTCTTAAGTTCTTTTTCCGGCAGAAAGATGTCAATGATGTTGCCGTAAGACTTGCTCATTTTCTGTCCGTCGGTGCCCGGGATGATCATGACCTGCTCTTCGATCTGGGCTTCGGGGATGACAAATGTTTCTCCAAATTGACTATTAAAAGAATAGGCAATGTCGCGTGACATTTCAAGATGTTGCTTTTGATCTTTACCTACCGGCACAATATTCGCATCATATAAAAGGATGTCGGCCGCCATCAACACAGGGTAGATGAAGAGTCCTGCATTCACATCTGAAAGCTTGTCTGCCTTGTCCTTGAAGGAATGCGCATTCGAAAGCATGGGGAACGGAGTGATGCAACTGAGGTACCAGGTAAGTTCACATACTTCCGGAATATGACTTTGGCGGTACAGGACATTCTTAACCGTGTCAAAACCAAAGGCAATCCAGGCTGCGGCTACAGCCATTGTATTGTACTTCCGCAATTCGGCATCCTTGATAGTAGTCAAGGAATGAAGATCTGCAATAAAAAAGAACGAATCATTTCCTGGCTTTTGAGATAGCTTGATGCCTGGGACAATGGCGCCTAATAGGTTGCCCAGATGTGGTAAACCGCTACTTTGTATGCCTGTGAGAATTCTTGCCATTGCTGGTGCAAATAAAACAGGGATAACGCAATAACCATTATTTTTGCAATAATTTGTTCTATGAAGAAGTTGATTGTACTGGTTTTTTCAAGTTTCTGTTTCCCGTCCGGGGCACAGCAAGTGGAACCGTTGATATTTCGTGAGAAGACGTATGACTTTGGTGAGATTGAGGAGGGGGGCGGTAATGCCGATCATGAGTTCGTCTTTACCAATAACAGCGGACGCCCTGTGCACATAGTTTCTGTTCAAGTCTCCTGTGGCTGCACAACACCGGATTGGTCTAAAAACCAGACCCCACAAGGAAAGACGGGGTTCATAAAGGCAAGTTTTGACCCCAGGGGTAGGCCAGGGTACTTCAATAAATCATTGACGGTGACGACAGATTTGGATGCCAATGCCATTGTACTGCAGGTAAAAGGACAAGTGGTGACCATCAAGCCTGGTGAGACCGGCGATTTTCCTGTGGCTCAGGGAAATCTTCATTTCAAAACGAAGTCGTTTGCCATGGGCACGGTGTTTATTAATAAGGATGCGGCCCAAAGGCAGTTCCCTGTTCGCAATGAAGGAATGGCTGCCATTAAGTTCCTTTCCACAGCGCAGCCTCCGTACGTGAAGATAGAAATGCCTGCCGAGTTGGCGCCTCAGGAGAGAGGCCTCATAAAAATTTCTTACGATGCAAGGCAAAAAAATCAATTCGGCTTCGCGTCCGACAATGTTCAGATTACTACGGATGATCCTGAAGCTGAGGTAAAGTCTATTTCAATTTTTGCTACGTTGGAAGAGTATTATCCTGTGCCTTCCATGGACGCAGCGTTGAAAGGCCCCATATTATTTGTTAGAGAACAAAGCATTGATCTTGGCCGCGTACGCCAAAGCATCCTCATCGATCGGGCAGTGACGATCAAAAATACTGGCAGGAAGGATCTTCAAATCAAGGCCTTGCAGGGAAATTGTGCCTGCATCTCCGCGGTAATGGAAAATAAGACAGTGAGGCCGGGAGACTCCACGACTTTTAACATTTTATTCAGACCACAAACCAGGGGTGGGACACAGCAGAAGGCCATTACACTCTATTCCAACGATCCGCGACATCCTGTCCAGCGAATCCTGGTGCAAGCCTATATTGAAGATTAAAGTTTTACCAGACTGGCAGCAATTTTTTGTGCGGCATCACCTGAGCCATACAGGGACTTTGCTGCGATCACAGTTTTTTGGTTCCTGAGGAATGCGTCAAGTATTTTGGTTGTATCAGCTCCTGTGATCTCGTTGGCGCCCGCCTCCACTAATTCTACCCATTCAGTATGGTCGCGGAGGGTGAGACAAAATTTCGAAAAGAAATAGGCTTCTTTCTGCAGCCCTCCGCTATCGGTGAGGACAAGGTTACAATTTTCAAGCAAAGAAAGCATGTCAAAATAGCCTACGGGCTCGATCACCTGTACGCGCAACTCAATTTTCTGAGAAGCGATGTAGCTTTTTGTCCGGGGGTGCATCGGTAGCACAACGGGTGAGGACTTGTGAATCTCATTCAGTGCCCTGCATATACTTCTAAGTCGAAGGGGGTCACTGGTATTTTCTTCACGATGTAGCGTTGCCAATGCGAATCCATGTGTCTTCAGCCCTTCTCTTTTCACCACGGTTGAAACGTCTTTGGCCTTGTGCTTGTAGTACAAAACGGCATCATACATCACGTCCCCGGGCTGCTCTATTGAACAAGCGAAATCTAAAAATCCTTCTTTGGTTAGGTTCTTGACGGCCGTTTCCGTCGGGCAGAAGAGTACTTTGCTGACCCGATCGGTGAGGATTCGGTTAACCTCCTCTGGCATGTTCATATCAAAGCTGCGTAAGCCGGCTTCTACATGTGCTACCGGAATGTGAAGCTTGCTCGCTGCCAGTGCTCCCGCAAGGGTTGAATTCGTATCACCAAAAACCAATACGGCGTCTGGCCTTTCTTTGATAAGAACTTCTTCAATTTTCTCCAGCATCCGGCCCGTCATTGCACCATGGCCCAGGCTGTTGATCTCTAGTTGGTATTGCGGTTCCGGGATTTCCATCTCCTGGAAGAACACCTTTGACATGTTTGCGTCAAAGTGCTGTCCGGTGTGAATAATGACCTCGTGTATCCCGGACTTCTTAAGCTCACGCGAAACAGTGGCCGCCTTAATGAATTGGGGTCGGGCGCCGACAACAGTGGCTATCTTCATCTAGGAAAATGCAGGTATGCCTGTAATCTCATTTCCTAAAATCAGCAAGTGAATATCGTGTGTGCCTTCATAGGTCACCACCGATTCAAGATTCATCATATGACGCATGATTGAGTATTCACCGGTGATACCCATACCGCCGTGAATTTGGCGCGCCTCCCGTGCAATTTCCAAGGCTATGTGCACATTGTTGCGCTTGGCCATGGAAATCTGTGAGGTGGTCGCTTTGCCTTCGTTCATGAGCGTGCCAAGTCGCCAGTTGAGCAGCTGTGCTTTCGTAATCTCCGTCAGCATCTCTGAAAGTTTTTTCTGCACCAGTTGGAAGGACGCTATTGGTTTTCCAAACTGGATGCGCTCTGCAGCGTATCGCCTTGCTGATTCGTAGCAATCCATAGCCGCGCCGAGGGCACCCCATGCAATTCCAAATCGAGCAGAGTCAAGACACATCAGCGGCGCACCCAACCCGCTTTTGTTGGGTAACAAATTTTCTTTTGGAACTTTTACGTTATCAAATACTAACTCACCCGTGGCACTTGCCCGCAGTGACCATTTGCCATGAGTTTCTGGTGTGGAGAAGCCCGCCATGCCACGTTCGACAATGAGACCGTGGATTCTTCCTTTTTCATCCTTGGCCCACACCACCGCCACATCAGCTTTTGGGGAGTTGGAAATCCACATCTTGGCGCCATTTAATAAATAATGATCGCCCATATCTTTGAAGTAAGTTACCATGCCACTTGGATTAGACCCGTGATCAGGCTCAGTCAATCCAAAGCAACCCAGCCATTCACCGGAGGCGAGCTTGGGTAGATATTTTTTCCGCTGTGCCTCGTTGCCGAATTTGTAAATAGGGAACATGACCAACGACCCTTGTACAGATGCAGTTGACCGCATACCCGAATCACCGCGCTCAATTTCCTGCATGAGTATACCATAAGATATGTAGTCCAATCCTCCTCCGCCATATTCTTCTGGTATGGTGGGCCCAAAGGCGCCAATCTCACCAAACTTCTTTACCATTTCATAAGGAAAATAGGCGCGCTGCGCCCAGTCTTCAATGTTGGGACTGATTTCCTTCTTCACGAAGTCGCGGATAGAGCTTCGGATCAATTTATGCTCCTCTGTCAGCAGACTGTCGATCTGGTAAAAATCAGGATGTTCGTAAACATCTTGTTTCAATGATTTTCTTGCCTTGGCTGGCGGGGTCGTTACAGTTGACATAACATTTATTAATTTGCTCCAAATTTAGCGAATAAATGGATTCTTCTATTGATCCCAAGTTGCAGGAACTGTTGCTCAAACTGCAGCAGAAATATGCCGTCATGGGACAAGATTTGTCGTCGTACCTGGATGGCCTCCTGCATTCTGATTACCTGACCTACTGGGATTATATTCACCTCGACACCTTACTCAGTCTTCAGAATCCAAAGACCCAATTCCCTGATGAAAGGATATTCATCACCTACCACCAGATCACAGAATTGTATTTCAACCTGGTCCTTTGGGAAATTGAGCAGATAGTTGGTTGCGAGAAACTGGACAAGAAATTCTTTCTTGCTCGGTTAGGAAGGATTATTCGGTATTTCAGGAACCTCACTGACTCATTCGACATCATGACGGAAGGCATGGAGCGCGACCAATTCCTAAAATTTAGAATGTCTTTGCTCCCGGCCAGTGGTTTTCAGTCGGCTCAATACCGATTGATAGAAATCTGCTCAACGGATCTGATCCACCTCCTTGATGTTCAGCATCGGGCTGCGATGGCGGCTGATAGTGATATTAGTACACAATTGGAGAAACTTTACTGGCGCAGTGGCGCTACCGAGCTTGCATCGGGGAAGAAGACGTTGACACTCCAACAATTTGAAGAAAAGTATATGATTCAATTCCTGGAGACAGGAATAAAGCATCGTGATAGAAATCTGTGGAAATTGTATAACAAGGCCTTCCAAGGCGATCCTGAAATAATTTCAATACTTAGGGAGTATGATTTGCTTGCCAACGTGTACTGGCCGCTGGCCCATATGAAATCGGCTGGACGATATCTTCACAAGGATCCTGAAGATATTAAGGCCACCGGAGGCACCAACTGGCAGAAATATTTGCCGCCACGGTTTCAAAAGATCATGTTCTTTCCTGCATTGTGGTCCGAACAAGAAAAGAAGGAATGGGGCAAAGCAGGAGTAGAAAGGGCTTTGAGTCAGTCTTCCTGATTAATTCTTAACTTTATCTGCCCTAAATCCTAGTCATTGAAGAAGGTTGGATGGTTTGTCGTTGCATTTGCCCTTCCCTGGCTTTGTCAAGCTCAGGGCTTCACCCGCTATGTGTATCATGACGCCGCCAGGAAGAATATTAAGGAAGTATATCAGGTAAAGGACACCCTTCAAAACGCCCTCCAAGGACGCTATATCTCTTATTTTCTGAATGGCAACATTGAATCGAAAGGCCAATTTATTAACAATGAAACCACGGGGGTGTGGGAATTCTTTTTTGAGACTGGGAACTTAAAGATGAGGGGCATTCTCCGCCAGAATTCCAACTTTGGACTGTGGGAGTATTTTTTTGAGAATGGAGTGAAGAGCATGGAGGGTACGATCAATGGAAGGAATAGAGAAGGAGAATGGAAGGTCTACTACGAGAGCCGGGAGCTGAAAGAAAGTGGTAGTTATGTGGACAATAAGCGATCGGGACTTTGGAACACCTATTTTGAAGACGGTACTAAGAGAGGTGAGGTGGAATACACTGATGATCATGGCCGCTATACTGAATACTACCATTCTGGTAAAGTGTATTCCGAAGGGCCTAAGGCAGGGGGGAGGAACGTGGGCCATTGGCGCTACTTTGCGGAGGACGGTAGCCTGTTAAGTGAAGGGGAGTATGTCAATGGAAAAAAGAACACTGAGTGGAGGCACTTCTACTCTTCTGGAAAGATTTCATCTTCGGGGCAGTACGACAATAACGATGCGGTAGGATTGTGGACGTATTACTTTGAGGATGGCACGATAAGTTCTACCGGCGAATTTGTTGGAGGAATCAAGAATGGTTACTGGAGCAGTTTCAATAAGGATGCCTCAATCAAAAGCGAAATTACCTATACCAACGGCACTGGGGAATACCGTGAGTATTTTCCGGGAAAGAAACTGAAGACAAAAGGCAAGATTGTTGACACTAAGTATGAAGGCAAGTGGCAATACTTTTCGGTTGATGGTAAGCTTGAAGGCGAGTGTGACTTCGTAAAAGGTAAAGGCGTTTATAAGGGATATTATTCCAGTGGCACCCTTCAAACCAAGGGTCAGATGGAGGACGATTTGCGTGTGGGTACCTGGGAACTGTATGAACCGGATGGAACACTTTCAGGATACTACAAACCTTTTTATGAGAACAATGAACTGGCAGGAGAAATAAATTCACTCATTAACAAAAGTAAAGCGGCGGCTCCGGTAGCAAAATCAGCAGGGAAAAGGGGGTTCTACTATTTCCAACCTCGTTTTCCTGAGTATCGGAGTGTTATCATAGCAGGTAACCCAATGCTTTCATTTGTGGGTCGTATGCCGCTGGCTATTGAGTTTTACAATGAACGACGTCTTGGACATGAATTTGAATTTGAGGGAATCCGCTCACCGTTCTTCACTTCCGACTCTGAGGTGCCGCAGGGGACAGTTTTTCAACGCGGATATTCGATTGCCTTGAAACAAAAATTTTATAATAGCGTCAAAACGGGTATGTGGTATTTTGGTCATGAAGTGCGGTTCACCAATATTGGCTATCTCAATAATTTGAGCTTCCCGGGTTCGCCAGGTACGGTGATTACCGCCAGTGCTTCGGAGCAACGTGCCGAATATGGTGTCATGCTAGGGGCTCGCCTGATGCAGAAGCGAGATGGTGATGGTTTTACCATTGATGCAGTCGTAGGGTACAATATTGGCTATCGGGTGGTTGATGTGGACCCAGCCTTTGAGCAGGCTTTCTCTAGTATAAACCAGAACTCATTGTCCCAAAGTGTTCGGTTCGGCCTAAATTTTGGATACTCATTTTCTTTTGACGGCAGGCGATAGACGCTCCGGCCTTGATCACTTAAAGGTTAACTGCCTTTCCTGATGTCCAGACAAATTGAATTGATGCTCACGCCCAAAGAAGCGTTTGATCGCGAACTGTTTCAGCAGACTATTTCCGAGCGACTTCATTTTACTCCAACTGGGGATCAGGCTTTTCGGTTACTGAAAAGGTCTGTGGATGCCCGTAATCGGGAGGTTGTAGTAAAGATATTTGGAGAAATTATTTCAAAGGAAGAAGAACTTAATGCCATTGTCAATAAGCGCGTCTATCCTGATGTTTCAAAATCCAAACCCGTAGTCATTGTTGGATCCGGGCCTGCTGGCATGTTTGCAGCCCTGCGATTGATTGAATCGGGCATCAAGCCAATTGTCGTTGAGCGTGGTAAGGATGTGCAAGCCAGAAGACATGATATCGCCGCCATCAACAAGGAGCATTTTGTAAATCCAGAGTCAAACTATTGTTTCGGCGAGGGTGGAGCCGGAACCTATTCAGATGGAAAGCTGTACACAAGGTCAACAAAACGGGGAGATGTTAGGAAGATTTTGGAGATATTGGTTGCGCATGGCGCCGATGAGGAAATCTTGTACGATGCGCATCCTCACATTGGCACCAATAAACTTCCCCAGTTGGTAAAAGAAATGCGAGAGAGTATTTTGAAGCATGGTGGAGAGATACGATTTAATACACGAATAGTTGACTTTATTATTGCGAACGAACAGATACAGGGCGTGGTTGCAATGGATGGGGAGAGGTTTGAGGGAGAAGCTGTCATTCTCGCGACTGGCCATTCAGCCCGTGATATCTTTGAGCTGCTGAGTCAGAGAAAGATAAGTATTGAAGCTAAACCATTTGCGATCGGTGTGCGTGTGGAACACCCCCAACAATTGATTGATAAAATGCAATATCACTGCGAGGTCGATCGTGGGCCCTACTTGCCGGCGTCATCGTATTCTCTCGTGCATCAGATAAAGGCTGGCGGCAAGCAGAGAGGTGTCTTTTCTTTTTGCATGTGCCCTGGTGGTTTTATTGTGCCGGCTGCCACGGCACCCGGCGAAATTGTAGTAAATGGGATGAGTCCCTCTCGACGGGACTCGCGTTTTGCTAACTCAGGTATAGTGGTTGCGGTAGAGCTCTCTGATTTTGCGGGCTTTGAAAAGCAAGGACCCTTGGCTGGCGTCTATTTTCAAAAGGAAATTGAGCAAAAGGCATGCAGCGCGACAGGGGGGAGGCAGTCAGCACCCGCGCAACGGTTGATGGACTTCGTGGAAGGCAAGCAATCCCATTCGCTGCCGGATACCTCTTATCAACCGGGGCTTTTTTCGATGGATGTTAACTCGCTGTTCCCATACTTTATTTCCGAGGCCTTAAGACAAGGCTTCACTACATTTGGAGATAAGATGAAAGGTTACCTCACCAATGAAGCCCAGGTGGTGGGTGTTGAAAGCCGGACTTCTTCGCCTGTACGAATTCCACGAGACAAGGTAACTATGGAACATCCTCAGATTCGCCGGTTGTTTCCTTGTGGTGAGGGAGCAGGTTTTGCGGGTGGCATCGTATCGGCTGCACTCGATGGCGAACGCTGTGCAGAGATGGTATCTAACCTCCTGTTGAAATGAAGAAGATAACCGTCATTGTGGGGGCTTCTACCAACCCTTCGCGCTATTCCTACCTCGCTGCTGAGTTGCTCACCTCATGTGGACACGCTATAGTACCCGTAGGGATTAAGAAAGGTGAACTTTTCGGGTATGAAATATTGGACATTCGAAAGAAGCCAAGGGTCGAAAATGTGGACACAGTGACCATGTATATTGGCCCTGCTCATCAGGCAGAATGGTCTGATTATATTCTAAGTATGAAAGCTAGGAGGGTAATATTCAACCCTGGTGCCGAGAATCCGGAATTTGCGCAAAAAATTTGCGTGACAGGGACAGAAGCCATTGAGGCATGTACGCTAGTGATGCTAAGAACAGGCCAGTACTAGCGCTTAAATAATACTTTTACTTTGCAGAATAATTAGCAATAGCAATTACACAAACTATTTTCCATTTACCATCCTTGTCTTTTTCAAGTACGCGCACCTCCGATGTTTCATCATGGTGGATATTATCTGTGATTTTTTGGGCATAACGCGCATAGGCCGCTTTACCATATACTCTTATTTCCTGCCATACCCTCTCAATCTTTGATATGGAGGGCTTCGCGGTACGAAAATACTCGTCAAAGTTCTGCACAATATTACCTGTCCCTTCTACAAAATTTCCCCCTGTAGAATCAGAATATGACCAAAAAGTGTAAGGGGCTTTGAGCCAGGTAACCTCCCAGTTTTTGCGATCTACGCCAAAATAAGAACCGGTTTCCTTTTCGATGACGGCCTTAATAAGCTCCTTATCGGTCTGGGCCACAACGCTAAAGGATAGCAGCAAAAAAAAGCCCTTGGCGGAAATTGTCATAATTGTTTTCATAGTGCAAATGGCATATGGTGGGTACTAGAAATTTAGTAAAAAAAAGTTAAAATATCCAACTATACCTGATTTTTAGTTTTTAGGACCTATTCTGGAAGCGGAAGCACAGCGGAAATATGACGAAAATCATGTTGATCTTAAGGTGATAGCATTAGCTTTATAGCACAAACAAATCACGATTTTATGTTTACCGACCAAAAACTTATCCGGCTAAAAGACCTTCAGGTTAAACCTGATAAAAAGATTAAACTCAAGAATTTCTCTAATAAATATGATGGGAAGACCTTGAACAAGCAGGATGCTGAGCAAATCCTTGAAATGAGTCGCAAGCATTTGGCTGAAATTCAGGATGAGCTCTATGCCCACAACAAATACAGTGTGTTGATTATTTTTCAGGCAATGGATGCGGCGGGAAAGGATGGGGCTGTAAAGCACATCATGTCAGGCTTTAATCCTTTGGGTGTAAAGGTGTATAGTTTTAAGGCTCCAAATGCTTTTGAATTGGACCATGATTATTTCTGGAGGCACGAAATTGCATTACCCGCACGCGGCGAGATTGCGATTCACAACCGCTCACACTATGAAAATGTGCTGGCCACACGTGTTCATCCCAGTTGGATCCTAAATGAAAATATTCCAGGGATTGATTCCCTGAAAAAGATAGATAAAAAGTTCTGGGATGCCCGCTACAAGCAAATCAGAAGGTTTGAGAAGAACCTTGCTGAAAACGGTACGGTTATCATGAAGTTTTTCCTCAATGTTTCAAAGAAGGAACAAAAGAAGCGATTCCTGGAACGCATTGAAGATCCTACCAAGAACTGGAAATTTTCTTTAGGAGACTTGAAGGAAAGGGCTTATTGGGATCAGTATCAGGAAGCCTATAATGACGCGATTAGTGCCACTTCAACAGAGCATGCACCATGGTTCATTATTCCTGCTGACGATAAGTGGTATGCACGTCTGGCGATTGCATCCGTTATTTACCGTCAATTTACTAAGCTGGAGCTGAACTACCCAGTGGTAAGTGAAGCCCAAAAAGCGGAATTGCAGAAAGCCAAGATTCAATTACTGGGGGAAGCCGGAGAGAAGTCCAGTAAAAAGAAAGCCAAAGTTACGAAGATGGATCTTGCGACCGGAGCTAACGGCAAGTCCACCAAGAAGGACACCAAAAAGGCGATAAAAATAGACTAATAACCGGCCTTGTTTTAGCCTT
>JAYWDR010000407.1:0-10989 GCA_043779735.1 Cyclobacteriaceae bacterium
GTAGGTGCCTGTTTATTTAATAAGGTTAAGAAGATCACTTCTGGTTTGCCAGTTTTTTTATTTGAGGCGTATGATGAATGGCATGCTCACGAAAGAAAATGAGACAGTGTTTAATGTTAAGATAGCCTGCCAGGGGATGTCGATACACCGTTCTGTTGATGTGCTGGTCCTGAATTGTTTCAAGAAGTGACTTAAGTTCACTTCTCAAATTGTCCCATTCCCTCTGAATGGTAGCCATGTCACGATACGAGGCGGTGTTCTCAAGGACGCGCTGAGGCGCTTTAAATTTTAGGCCTGGCAGTCTTTGTGAAATTTTGAGCAGATTAATTTTCACCTCTTCCCACAAACCAGAATCAACAGCTTCGTTTATTCCTTGAATTTTCTTCTGAAGATATTGTAGCGACAGACGTTCAGCCGCAATCAGGTGACTAAGAATTTGAGAGGCGGACCATTTACCAGGTGCCAGCGGACTATTGAGTTGCTCTTCGGTGAGGTTACGAACCGATTCTATTATTTTCTCGCGTTGGGTTTCCAGCTCTACCAATAATTTTTGAAACGAAAGATTCATACGATGTAGAATTTAGTAAAAATAGTCAATGTTTTAGTTCTCGCAGATATAGACATGTGAGGGCCATTATTATTTCTTATCGAAGAAAATATATTTTTTTAGGAAGAATTGAGATGTAAGCAGGAAGCAGTCCCTCGATCTCCCCATCTGCTTCAAGTAGGCACGGCGTATCGGACTTTAACTCGACGCCCTGGAGGGTATGGTAATGGATCATGGGATCAAGAATTTTCCTATTTCCTTTAATTTTTTGGAGATACACCAAAAATTTCCATAATGCCACATCTCCGGCGATGAATGAATGGAATATTCCGTCATCTACTTTAGCGTCGGGAGCGATGTACATTGCATTGCCGAAAGACTTTCCATTGGCGATGGCAATGACACGGGCCCTCCCTTTCCACTCCGAACCAATGGCTTTGTAATAAATTTCCTGCGGGCGATGGGAAAAGAACGTCGAAACAATACTGACGTAATAGGTAAGGGCGGGTCCCCCCGAGCGACTGTTTTTCACGATTCGCCTGACTACCTCCGGGCCCATTCCTAGACTACATACGTTAATAAAGTGTCTCGTAATTTTTTTGCCGTCCATATCAAAACAAATAATCCTTCCTACGTCCGTTAGTTTGGGTTGAAAGCCGCGCAGTAATGCGATGATTTGCGACGCGTTGTGTTGCAGTGAGCAAGTTCTTGCAAAGTCATTGCCGGTTCCCAGGGGGATTACGCCTATTGTAGGCAAGACCGCGGATTCAGCTTTCAGAACTCCATTGGTTACCTGGTGCAACGTGCCATCTCCGCCTGCAGCCATGATGATTTCAAATTGTTGCGCTACGGCCTGGTTGGCAAGTTCTTCTGCGTGACCCGCATAGCCGGTTTCCAGAATAGTAACATCAAATTCCTTGGCCACAAGGGGATGAATTTCATTGTAGAATGTTTTTTTATTGCGCGAGATGCCGTTAAGGATGATGGCTATTTTCATTTAATGGATGATGAAAACAACTTCCGCGAATCGAGAAGTTTGAACAATAGTATCTCCACGATTATTTACTTGCAATTTTTCTTTATTGCTGCCTTGGCTTCTGTGCCACCCAACTCATCTGCCCGCTTTAAGTCCAGGCAGCCATCGTAATTATTATTCATCGTGAGCTTTACCAGACCTCGTTGATAGTATGTCTCAGGATCATTGGAGTATAGATCTACCGATGCTGTATAGTCCTCCACCGCTCCTGCATAATCTTCTTTTTCTGTTTTGCTGAGAGCGCGGTTATCATAGTACGTAGGATTGGAATTGTCCAATTCAATCGCTTTCCCGTAGTCATTGATGGCGCCCTCATAGTCCTGTAGAGTATGTTTCAGCACTCCGCGCAGGTTAAAGGTTTCTGGGTCTTCATTATTCAGTTCGATTGCTTTGTTGTAGTCTTCCAGGGCGCCCTTATAATCCTCTTTTCCACCTTTTGCCAGGGCGCGGTTTTCGAATTTCAAAGGATCCTTAGGATCAAGTTTAATGGCTTGATCATAATCTGAAATAGCTTTTTCAAAATTTCCTGTTTGGTAGAATGCAACACCGCGATAATTGTAAAGGCCGGGATCCAGCTTATCGAATTCAATGGCTTTTGAATAATCATCTATGGCACTAACAAACTCGCCAAGTTCTGCTTTCACAACTCCGCGATTAAAATATAGGTCTGCATCGGCAGGTCCGAGTTCGAGGGCTTTGGAAAAATCAAAGTAGGCCCCTTGGAGATCATCAAGATTGTATTTGGCAAAGCCCCGATTTGTAAAGGCCTCGGTGAATTTTGGGTTAAGACGTATGGCCTTGTCAAGATCGGTGAGGGCATTTTCATCATCGCCAAGTTTTGTTTTCGCTTCTCCCCGGTGGTTGAGTGCCTCGGCAAATGTTGAGTCAAGGTCCAGGGCTACAGTGAAATCGCTTACGGCGCCATAGAAATCCTGCAAGGCTACGCGGGACTGCCCCCGCAAATCAAGGGCCATCTTGTTTTTCGGGTTAACATCCAGGAGTTTCGTCAGGTCCGTCCTTGCTCCTGTAAAATCCTTTGCGGCAATTTTTTTCCTGGAAGATTCCAGCGCCGGATCCACTCCCTGAGAAACGGCCCAGCTAAAAATGAACAGCGGGAGAAGGGAGAGAGAGATTCTTTTCATCTATGTAAGAAATTATGCTTTGAGTATTGGCCTGTTGACACACCAGGGCCAATAAGTAGGCAATTTAGAAAAGAATTTTTAAGGAATTTCGGGAAGCTCAAGCCTGACGAGCGGGCACGAACAGGCATGGAAATAGGAAGGAATCAAAAGCAAACAAGGAGAATGATACGTTCACGCCCCCAGGGGAATCAGTCCATCCCCGCTACCCCGATATCGTTTTGTACGGATAGGTCTGATATGACAACGTACTACGGGACGAAAATGCCTATGTGGCCGGGGACTTGAGAATTTTCCGCGGGTTACTAAGTAGCTCTTGGCGGGGGGTATCGGGCTCACCCCAACAGGAGCGGCCCCCCCTGCAGGACTAACTAGTATCTGACCTTGAGACGCACTATTGCTAATCAGGATCAGGATTACACTCATTGAGCAGAAGGCGAAGGACAGCAGCTTTTTCATTGTATAGGATTCTTTACTTGTGATTCCCTCACTTTGACACTATTCACAAGTAATGGTTTAATCCGCCCTTCACACCTATAAAGGCCGTTTGAATAAAATCTCGGAACATCATTGGGTTGATTTACGTTTCTTTCGCCATGATTATGAATATGCCCACTATGAGAAAACCACTGTCTTTACTTTTTCTTTTATATTCCATATCAGCTATCGCCCAGGAGAAGCCTCTTGATATGAAGATGGATTTTGAAGGCTATGAACCACCCTCTTCCTTAGTAGTTGGTGAGCACCGAGTAACAAGATCAAAATTTCCTTTCGTTGATATTCACAATCATCAGGGAGGAATGAACACATCAGATTTTAAAGAATTAATTTCAGAAATGGATAAGCTCAATATGGCCGTGATGAACAATCTCAGCGGTCGGGGCTTCCGAAGTAGTGGGGACCACCTGGAAAAATCAATAGAAAATATCAAGAACCGGTACCCGAATCGATTCATACTTTTTACTAATGTGGAATTTACTGACATCGACAATCCGGAGTGGAACACTCGTACGATAAAGCAATTGGAGGATGATGTGAAACGAGGCGCTAAAGGATTGAAGATTTATAAGAGCCTGGGCATGTTTAACAAAGACAAGAAAGGCAACAGGATTTCGATTGATGATCCACGCATAGATCCGCTGTGGGCCAAATGCGGCGAACTGGGTATTCCCGTTCTGATCCATGCTGCCGATCCGAGACAATTTTGGCAGCCGATTGATAGCCTGAATGAACGGTGGCTTGAACTGAAATTACATCCAGGCCGCAGGCATGACAAGGATACGGTCAAGTGGGAGACGATCATCGCCGAGCAGCACAATATTTTTCGCAAACACCCTAAAACAAAATTTATTAACGCCCACCTTGGCTGGTATGGCAGCGACTTGAAAAAATTGGGTGGTTTAATGGACCAGTTCCCGAACATGTATACTGAGATTGGTGCCGTGATTGCTGAGCTAGGCCGTCAGCCGCGGTCAGCGAAAGTGTTTCTTACAAAATATCAGGATAGAGTTCTCTTCGGAAAGGACAGTTGGGTACCGGAGGAATACGAAACATACTTTCGCGTTCTGGAAACGGAAGATGAATACTTCCCTTACCACAAGCGCTACCATGCTTTCTGGAAGATGTACGGCATTGGCCTACCGGATGATATATTAAGGAAGATCTATTATAAGAATGCGATGAAATTGATCCCTGGACTTGACGAGAAATTGTTCAAGTAGTATCAAAGCGTTAGATGAGTCCTTTTAGTGAGTCAAGTGCTTAAAGCTGCCCCTGATCAAGTAGCCAGCCGGTAAGGCTCAATCGTTCGCGAGTGGCAGTCAAAACTTCGTGTTCAACCTGGTCACTTCTGAAACATACCAGCCTGCCGGACAAAGGGAAAACATCGGTGTGTCCATCCGGTAAATACATACGAAGTTGACCGCCCTCTTCAATGCGCCAGTCAGGGTTTAAATAACATACGATAGATAGCTTCCGGTGTTCGTCAGATTTAAATTGGTCAAGGTGCCGCTTGTAGAAACTGCCAACAGGATAAATAGTCATATGTACTTCAAAATCCTTTAGACTGAGGCACAAACTCCTGTTTAGATAAAGCATAAGTGTACGAAGCCTGTCGAAATAAATGGCAAGGCTTGCCGGGGCGGCTAAAGGATCAATCCACTGAATGTAATCGCCCCTAATGGTTTCAATGATCTGCTTATTCTGCTGTTTTCCGATTCCAGCTTTCTTGAAGTGTAACTTACCATTCTTGAATTCGTCTGTTTGTGCAATGCCCTCAACTTCCGGGCTGGAAAGAAAATGATCAACAATAGAGTAACCTTTCTCAGCAAGGCCATCGGCAATTTCTGCAAGCTGGTGTTGTAAATCGGTTGGCATGGGCTGTTGCAAAAGTAGAATATTGTAAGATTGTGGTTCTAAATAGTAGCATATGAAGGTTTTTGGACGTTTGCTGCTCCTTTCACTCCTGGCGGGCTCCTGTGTGCCAAAGGAACAGGTGGTCTTGCGCTCGGTGGCTATCAAGGAGGTGAACCCAGGAAATGACGGTGATGTCTTGCTGAAGGCCGATGCCTTTTTCTTTAACCCAAACTCTTCCCGGATGAGGCTAAAGAGAATTGAAATTGATGTGCTTGTAGATGGAACAAAGGCAGCGCGGGTAGATCAGCATGTGAGTGCGCTTATCAAACCTAACTCCGAATTTACGATCCCGCTTGAAGTGCAACTTAAGCTAAAGGAAATTGGCCTCCTCAATACCATCATGAACCTGTTTGGAGGAAAGAAGTATGAGGTGCAGTTTGTTGGAAGATTGAAAGTGACAGTAAATGGTTTCCCAATTGCTGTGCCCGTTAATTACAAGGAGCAAATCAAACTATGATGTTAAGTATTTGGTGCAGCAATATGTGGTTTCTTCAATCTGAAATTCTGACCAAGATATACCTTGCGAACCAAGGGATCGTTGGCTAGATCGTCGGCAGATCCTTGTTTGAAGAGCTTGCCTTCTACCATTAAGTAGGCACGATCGGTAATCGTGAGAGTTTCATCCACGTTGTGGTCTGTGATGAGAATACCTATATTTTTCTTCTTAAGTCTTGAGACAATAGACTGAATTTCTTCCACGGCAATAGGGTCCACGCCGGCAAAGGGCTCGTCTAACAACACGAAGTGTGGGTCTACAGCCAGCGCTCGTGCTATTTCAGTTCTTCTTCGCTCACCACCTGACAGTACCATACCCAAACTTTTTCTCACGTGCGAAAGGCTAAACTCTTCCAGCAAGCTTTCGACTTTTTCCCTGCGGGCTTGTTTGGTCATTTGACGCATTTCTAAAGGAGCCAGGATATTCTCTTCAACAGTCAGACCCCGAAAGATTGAAGCTTCTTGTGCCAGGTAGCCAATGCCGAGCTTTGCTCTCTTGTACATGGGCAAGTCTGTGATATTTTGATTGTCAAGGAAAATCTGGCCTCCATTAGGTTTTATCAGGCCCACAATCATATAAAAGCAGGTGGTCTTTCCTGCGCCATTTGGACCCAGTAATCCGACAATTTCACCTTGCTCTACCCGTACCGACAAATCGTTCACCACAATGCGCTTCTTGTATTTTTTTAATAGATTATGAGCGGTCAGTACCATGTCAGTCGAATTTAATGTCTTTTATTCGAAATTGTATCCCTGTATTTCCATTGAAAGTAGTTTCTTCGATGGTGAAAGCCATACTGAAACCATCCCCCTTTATCAATCGTTCTTGGTGTTCAATCTGATCGAAGCCCACTGCGTTGAAAAAGGAATCATTACCTCTTTGTCCTGCCAGGAAACGCACATGCCGATCCTTAAAGGTAGAGAGAGAATTCATAACGAAGATGTTTTTTGCCTCAAAGACGGGGCGTTGATTGTCCGGCCCGAATGGCGCCATCTGTTTTAAGATTGAAAAAAACCTTGGTGTAATGACATCAAATGTAATGAGTGTATCAATCTCCACCACAGGTGTGAGCATTTCATCCGTAATGGTGGCAGCCACCACTTCCTCAAACCTCTTCTGGAAAGCTGAGAGATTTATGGGGTTCATGGTAAGTCCTGCCGCATATTTGTGTCCACCGAATTTTTCGAGCAGATCGCTGCAATGCTCTACGGCCTGGTAGAGATCAAAGCCATGGACGCTACGGGCAGAGCCGGTGATTTTGTTGTTGCTGTCTGTGAGAATCACGGTGGGGCGGTAATAATGTTCAATACACCGAGCAGCAACTATGCCAATTACTCCTTTATGCCAGGAATCCTTATATAATACCGTGCTTTTAGCCTTTTGCTTGGATACGTCTGATGCAATCATGGCCAATGCTTCCTCTGTGATAGTGGCATCAAACTCCCTTCTCAAGTCATTCTTAATATTAATTTTTTCAGCTAATCTAGTTGCCTCCTCTTCTGTCTTGGAGATGAGTAATTCGACGGCGCCGCGGGCATGAGCTACTCTGCCGGCAGCATTGATGCGAGGGCCAAGTGTGAAGACGAGTCCGGAAATATCTAATTCATTTTTGATCCCGGCTATTTCTTTCAGCGCCTTCAATCCAGGTATTGGGTCTTGATTTAGTTTCCTCAATCCAAAATAAGCGAGGATTCGATTTTCTCCCACAATCGGCACGATATCGGAGGCGATGCTCACCGCTACCAAATCAAGATAATTGATCAGAACTTTTTCATCGGCATGCTTTCGTGCAAAAGCTTGCAATAGTTTAAAACCAATGCCACAGCCACTTAGTTCGGTGAAAGGATAATGGCAATTGTCCTGTTTAGGGTCAAGCACGGCAATTGCTTGAGGGATTATTTTGTCGGGTAAGTGGTGATCGCAAATAATGAAGTCAATTCCCTTGTGATTGGCAAGCGCCACCATGTCAGAGGCTTTAATACCCAGGTCAAGAGCGATTATAAGCGAGAAGCCATTTTCCTCTGCCCAGATAATCCCGGTTTTAGAAACGCCATAGCCCTCGGATGAGCGATCAGGAATGTAGAAGTCACACAAAGGATAGAAACTCTTGAGGTAACTGTACACCAACGCGACAGCCGTTGTGCCATCAACATCATAGTCACCGTATATCAGGATTTTCTCTCTGTCTACGATGGCTTTCTTCAACCTGTCTACGGCGCGGTCCATGTCTTTCATAAGAAAAGGATCGTGAAGGTCGTCTAGCGAAGGGCGGAAAAAATTTCTAGCTGCCTCAAAGGAATTGTGGCCGCGCTGAAGCAGAATTGTGGAGAGATAACGGTTGATGTTGATGCTTTTGCTGAGCGACTCTATTTGTTCGAGGTCAGGAATACTTTTATATATCCACCTTCTGATCATATTATTTATCAGTAAAATTTATCGCCCCGGACTTGCCAGCAACGCCATCTTTTGCTTTCGCGCCTTTCCGTCCTGGTTTCCCATCCATTTTATTATTTCCCACAGGACTTAATCCTGAATAGCCTGCGGCCCCACCTTCTCCGCCTAGTCCATGATTCCCGCCGTAGTTTCTAATGATGATTGGTCCTCCGAGCATTAACCGAAGTTCTGGAATCCTCGGTGAGTTAAAAGCAATGACCCCCGCCTGACCCCCATCTCCACCCTTTGCACCGGCCGCTCCGTCACCGCCTTTGCCACCAGCGCAAGGCCTTGTGCCAGGCCCACCACCACCTCCGGCACCGCCTTTGCCACCATCACCGGCGTCGCCACCAGAAACATCGATCGTAAGAGTTCCTTTTAGCGTGATATCCAGAAGATAGATGGACAAATTGGTGCCCTTACCCCCATCGCTGCCTCCGCCCCCTGCTGATCCAGGTCCTCCATCGGTGCAAGGACTTAAAGGCGAAAGACCAGTACGCCCTGTCCTGCCTTTAATTCCATACACTCCTTTACCATCGATCATACTTCCACGGTAAAAGATGGCGGCTTTTGCATGAATAAAATTGTCTGGCTTGAGCTTGTTCAGAATAATTGTTGCGGAATCCTTCATGATGAGAGTGTCGACCACCAGGATATCGGAGCCCTTGAGTTCATACACTTGCTTTGGCTCCAGGACAAGTTTTGTCAGTCGGATTTGCCCCCATGTGCAAGATGACAACAACACCCCCAAAACAACCGCTCCGGTTCGCTTCATACTGTAAAAGTATAAAAACAAAAAAGCAGTGCCGGCATGACACTGCTTTCTAAAATTCTTTTTTCCTGATTAGTTTTTCTTTGCTTCTCCGGCTTTGTCAGTCACAACGCTCTCCATTACATCTTTGATTTCAATGCGCTGGCCATCCTTGTAAGGCACAATCCATGCATCCTTCACACCCATCTCACGCAAGTATTTCTTGAAAGTATCAGCTTCCCAATAGTCTCGAAAAAGTCCAATCGTGATCCGTTGAGGATCTGCCTTGTCTTTATCGGCAGCTTCACCACCAAAGTTTGGGTTATTATCAAAGTACTTTGAGAGGTCCTTATTCTTAAAGGCACCCACCTGCACTTTGAACACTACGCCCTTTGAAAAATCCATCATATTAACTGCCGGACTTTCTTTAAGCGGGGCCATTTCAGTTTTAGCAGAGGTGAGCTCCCCACGCAGACGGTTGACTTGATCTTCCAGTTCTGCAATCCGAGCATTCTTGTCACTAATAGTAGATTGTAGTTGCTTAAGATCACCGTTTACTTTAGTCAAGTTGTTTTCAGCAGTTTGCTTAGCCTCCGTGAATTGTTTGAGGTTGGCCGGATTTTTTGAAAATTCCCGTGCCTTCTTTTTCCATTCTTTTTTCTCCGCTTTGGAAAGCTGGGCGAAAACCTGCGAGCCGGAAAAAATCAAAGCCAGGCAGACAAAGAGTAGTCTAGTTTTCATTGTAATGGGGTTAATGAATACTTAAAAGTACGAAAAACTTCAAAATTTGGTAGTCAAAGAGCTTGCAGGGGCTACAAATCTGCCCGAAAAACCCTATTTAAACCATTTTTTCAGGTCGGACCCACTCATCAAACTGAGCTGAAGTCACCAATCCCAATTCAACCGCAGCCTCACGCAGGGTCATGTTTTCCTTGTGTGCCTTCTTGGCAATCTTTGCAGCATTTTCATACCCGATATGGGTGTTAAGCGATGTCACCAGCATGAGGGAATTCTCCATGTGCCGTTTAATCACAGGCAAATTAGGCTCTATGCCGATGGCACATTTATCGTTGAATGAAATACAAGCATCGCCGATGAGCCGGGCGGATTGAAGCACATTGGAAGCGATGACCGGCTTGAACACATTCAGCTCAAAGTGCCCGGAGGCTCCGCCAAAAGAGACAGCCACGTCATTTCCGATAACTTGGGTACAGACCATCGTCATGGCTTCAGGTTGCGTGGGGTTTACCTTCCCAGGCATGATTGAAGAGCCTGGCTCGTTGTCGGGGATAACAAGTTCTCCTATGCCAGAACGCGGGCCCGAACTAAGCATCCGAATATCATTGGCAATTTTCATGAACGAAACCGCTGCTCTTTTCAGTGCACCTGAAAGTTCCACCATGGCGTCATGGGCAGCAAGTGCTTCAAACTTGTTAGGAGCTGTTACGAAAGGATAGCCCGTAAGCTCAGCAATTTTTTTCGCCACCAATACATCATATCCTTTTGGCGCATTGAGGCCGGTGCCTACGGCCGTTCCACCAAGCGCCAGCTCGCTCACAGCACCTAATGCATTATTGATTGCGCGGATACTATTATCGATCTGCTGTACATAGCCTGAAAACTCCTGGCCAAGAGTAAGGGGAGTTGCATCCATGAAGTGGGTTCGCCCAGTCTTAACTATGGACTTGAAATCATTGGATTTTTTTGCCAGCGTATCGCGTAGCTTTTTCATACCAGGCAAAGTGATTTCCATCACTTGCTTGTACGCAGCTATGTGCATCGCTGTCGGAAACGTGTCGTTGGAGGATTGAGATTTATTCACATCGTCATTCGGGTGAAGGACTTTTTTCTCATCGGTAAGTTTTCCGCCTTGCAGTACATGGGCGCGGTAAGCTATTACCTCATTGGCATTCATATTGCTTTGGGTGCCAGATCCTGTTTGCCAGATCACCAATGGGAATTGATCATCAAGTTTCTTGTCAAGGATTTCATCACAGACTTTTGCAATTAGATCCTTCTTGTCGGCCTGCAACACACCCAGTTCGTGGTTGGCCATGGCCGCCGCTTTCTTCAGATAGGCAAAGGCATAAATAATTTCTTTAGGCATACTGGCCTCCGGGCCGATCTTGAAATTATTGCGGGAGCGTTCGGTTTGAGCACCCCAGTATTTAT
>JAYWDR010000408.1:0-3936 GCA_043779735.1 Cyclobacteriaceae bacterium
CAGGTCAGGGTCTGACATTATATAATAATTCCACTCCATCAACGAACGGAAGGATGAATCTCTCGTAGTCGTTCGAAGATTTTTTGTTCCTTGACGAACTTGAATGGCTAAATAAATCAGGGACAATACAACAGCTAATGTTCCTATGATCTGAGAGATTGCATTTATAGTTATTATTTCCATAAGGGCATAGTGGGTATTACAATCGCAAGAGGTGTGGGGTTCCTATATTCTTAACTAAAGTAAGCTGAATTTTGATAGGCGACCTAGTCAGCCCATATCCCTCTTGAATGTTCAATATTGTTTCAAAGTTGATAAAATAAAAAGGCAGCTACTCTCGTAACTGCCTCTAATTCAAGCTCTTCCTCTTGGACTTGAACCAAGGACCCTCTGATTAACAGTCAGATGCTCTAACCAGCTGAGCTAAGGAAGAATATGTTTAGTACGTCTACCGAATCCAATCTCAGGCACTAGCTGAGCCCTGCCGGCAGGTAAGGAAGAATTTGGGACTGCAATATTAGTGGATTGTTCCTAAAAACCCCAAAGTGGACCTGCAGAATAGATAGAGGGCGATTTTAGCCTTTGGGATAGCTGAGCAGGGGCTGGCTTCCTCTGAGAGTCGCTTGCGCCACCCTTAGGCGGAGCTAGCCAATTTTTGCCTTCAAAAGCTCTCTGCCTTTTCCAGACTTTAGCGCCTTCTCCCTTCGCATTGCCTGCAATCTCATAGCAAATTCCACTTCACACTTTACAAAACCCTCGTAAAAGTTGCTGAAGTTTTGCAGCCGGCAGGCAGGCCGACGGGACTAGCAAAAGCCAAAGTGAGTGTTGTTGATGTTACCGTAAACGTGGCTGTGCTAGTTACGCCACCAGTAGTTTGTGTGACCGTATTTCCGCTTACTGTGTAAGGTGTTGTGACCGTTCCCGAAGTTATGGTTGTGGAAGAAATAACAATTTGTTCACACGATGATACACAAGGTATTGTAATATTTAATAGCGGATCTGAACAACCCGAAATTACTGTACTCGAAATTTTCCAGGTACCAACTATGGATGGAGTCGGGTCACTTTTACTGCAATTTGCAAGAATAACTATTGTCCATACTACTGCCGTTACTGCGAATAATTTTGAATATTTCACAAATGTGAATTTAGGTTGCTTGATAGATTAATAATTAAAAAAATTGAATCGAAAAGCTTTGGACTTTGCCGCTGTTCAATCACTCACCATTTACTTTCTGTATTGCTTCAAATGAGGAAGGACTTTACTTTCCGTCGCCGGTTTAAGTTTCATGATGTCAGTGGGAGTATGGCACACCACCGCACGCTGCTCAAAGACAACAATGGGATACTTTACCAGGTAGCCTTCATGGGATAGCAATTCAAGCCAGCCGTCCATAGTATAGTTGTTGTCAGCGACTTTCGTTTTGTAAATAGGGTGGGTTTGGTCAAGGAGTTCATTGGGATGCACACCTAGCATGTTCATAATCTCCCTCCAGTACGTTGGCGACATTTTTTCATGCACGACATCTACCTCATTGATATGACTGCAAATGTCCAAGGCCATGGCTTTGGTTTGCTTGCCAACATTGGAGTGGGGGTCGTAGATCAAGAAAAGCTCATTTCGGTGAAATTGCATGGCTCTTTTGTTTAAGTGGGTAGGTGAATGTAATCAAAAAGAATCATTATCAATTGATAGTACAATTATTGAAGTGTCTTGCTTCAGCGCAAAAATTCTCTAATCAGCCCGATTAGCCCCTGAGGGTATACACCAAACCAGATGAGCAATAAAGATAGTATGAACACCGTCGCCAGGTTTCCCCAATACAAGCGGGGATGCAAGGCTTGTTCTTCAGTCCCCACGGGCCGATCGAACATGACCGCAATAATTTTAATGTAATAATACAATCCTATTACGCTGTTTAGCGCCAGCGCCACCACTAGCAACCATTGCTGCATGTTCACACCTGCCGCAATTAGATAAAACTTACCGACGAAGCCAACGGTGAGCGGAATCCCTGCCAGCGAAAGCAACATGGCTGTAAAAGCAGCCGCGATCAAGGGTCGTCTCCAGAACAACCCTTTGTAATCATCCATCCTCTCGGCGTCACGATCTTCATCTGATAAAATGGCAATGATACCAAACGCGCCAAGGCTGGTGACAAAATAAGCCACGAGATAAAAACTGATGGCCTCCACGCCAAGCGCCCCGCCCGCCAGGAAAGCAACGAGCAAGTACCCGAGGTGCGCAATGGAGGAATACGCCAGCAAACGCTTTACGTTATTCTGCCGGAGTGCCAGAAAGTTTCCTGTGAACATGGATGCTATGGAGATAAGGGTAAAGGCCATCACCAACGCAGGGTACTTGTACCCGTTGACCTGCGTGAAGAAACGCACAAGCAACACCACCATACCTCCTTTTGAGATCGTTGCAATAAATGCTGTGACGGGTGCGGGGGCTCCCTCGTACACGTCAGGTGCCCACATATGAAACGGAACCACGCCAAGCTTAAATCCAATACCAACGATCATCATACCAAAACCCGCCAGCATCAGTAACGGCAACTCAGTGGCTGAAGACATGTAGGCAGCAATGTCCGTAAAATCCATAGTGCCCGTCACCGTATAAACCAGTGCCATCCCGAATAGCATGAACGCAGACGAGAAGGCGGCCAGGATAAGATACTTGATGCCTGCTTCGTCTGATCGTGCGCGCTTTCGTAAATACGCGATCATTGAATACAAGGCTACGCTCAGGAGCTCAAGTCCAAGAAATAAGGAAACAAAATGCTTGCTTATCACCAGCATAGCGGCCCCTAGTGTGGCAAGAAGAAGTAAAATATAATATTCCTCTTTTCTTTCTTCGCGTTGCTCAAAGTAAGCATACGAGATCATTACAATGGCCAGCGTACCCAGCACGATAATGCCGGTGACGAATGTTCCAAAACCATCGACAATAAAGAGAGGCTCTATCACAAATGACTTATTGGTAGCATAAATCATCAAATAGTAAAACACACCCAGTAAGCTTAGCGCCGTAACGGTATAAATCAATTTGTGATTTCGCTTGAACGCAATGGAGGTAATCGCGATGAGCGATGCAGTTACCAGGAGGATCCCAGGCAAAAGATTGAGCACCATTTCTGCGCTGATATTATTCAAGGTGACCCCCTTTCTTTGTTTGAATCCTGTTCACGGGAATGTCCGGCTGATCGCCCTCGGAATAGGCACTGCGCTTTGTGAACTGAATGTCAACAAATTTCTTCACGGTGTTGAATACTGGCTGGGGAAATAAACCCAACACAATGATCAGTGCCACCATGGGTATCAAAATAAACTTTTCGCGGAAAGAAAGATCTTCGATGATCTTATCACTCACTTCATTTCCCAAAAACACTTTTTGCATGATCCGCAACGAATACGCAGTCGCGACAACGAGCCCTATCGTTGCCAATACAGTCAGTACCTGGTTAGCCTGCCAACTGCCGAGGAGGGTAAGGAATTCCGCGACGAAATTGCCCAATCCAGGAAGACCAAGCGAGGCCAGGGTGAATACAAGTGCTACAGTGCCCATGAAGGGTGCCTTGGTCCAGAAGCCTCCCATGCTGGTGATCTCGCGGGTGTGGATTCGCTCATAAACGGCGCCTGCCAAAATAAACAACGCCCCCGTGCTGATGCCATGAGTGATCATCTGCATAACCACACCCTGCATGGCGAGCTCATTGAATGCAAATATTCCCAGGATCACAAAGCCCATGTGGCTCACGCTGGTGTAGGCCACGAGCCGCTTCAAATCGGTTTGCGCAAATGCCAGCACCCCTCCATATAATATTCCGATCACCCCCAGTAGCATGGCCCACGGTGCCAATTCAGCCGCCGCCGAAGGAAATAGGGGTACCACAAAACGGATCAACCCATAGGCCCCCGTTTTGAGAAGAA
>JAYWDR010000409.1:0-3935 GCA_043779735.1 Cyclobacteriaceae bacterium
TACTTTCAGTTGCACACAATGCGGTTTGAAGTTGCCTGGTTAATTTGATTCAGTACAAATCCCCCTTCATCCTCCCAAAATACGACCGCGCCTCCGCCAACACTTTAGGTGCCACCATAAATCCTGAGAGCATCGTCGGTATCGCCATCAAGGCATAGGCAATGTCAATCACATTGATCACATCGGTCATCGAGGCCACGGCGCCAATAATAATTGTTGACAAATAAAAATATTAAGTAGCATTGGAAAGACTTTAGATGCGTAATGTACTTAATCAGATCGGATTTTGATCACTTGTCGCCAGATCTATGATTGCATGAATTAATAATAGTAGTGTGGGTTGGATTGGCTCTTGCCGTAGCTTTGGTGTCGCGGTGGGATTGAGCGGCTAGGGCATGTGCCAAAATGCGGGGGCAATTCGGAGGACAATCTTTTTAAAAATGCGAAGGGTCGGACCCCTTTTCTCATTTGTCCAACGTTTGATTTTTCAGCGTCCAAGTTGTCACGAAGCCGATCACTTATCCACGTGGAGAATCTTTGTTAGTAGAGTGTCACCCGTTAGTTGACTTCTTTGTCCGGCCACATTGCCACCAGTCGAGTCACGCAAGGGAGTTTCACCCCTGCGTTCTCACAGAACCGTACGTGAAAGTCTCCCTTCATACAGCCTGCCCTGCCTTCTTGCGGGGGCTTTTCCTGTTTGATCACAAATGTATTTCTACATCACGGATATACCAATTGAGTGGTTGTGATTTTGTCTCATAATAATCGATCATCCCAATGGTTTGGATGTCAAAAATCCTGAAACCAAACAGGCTAAGTCCTTTGCTCCACCCCGACTTGTCGGGGCCGCATCACTACTACGACTTAGTCCGTCACTGCTACCTCATGTTTTCAAGGTGTAAGTCATTTTAGTATCAGTTGACGATTCATATCAAAGTCAAGAAGTAGCTATCTACAGGCAAGAGATAACGGACATTTTGTCGAAAGTAAAAGAATTGATAAAAGAAAAACAGCGCGTCGATGAATGATTATAGTCAAGCTTTGGAACCCGGTAAGAGCGACTTGTCCCGGGAGAATAAAAAAAATATCCTCTTACTATTTTCCCAATTTATCGCTGAGTAATGTTTTCCTTATCGCCTCGCGTAAATCTCCATCAACTTTTGTCCGCTCTGCGTATTTTGTCCAATGATTTACAACTCCGTTAATTTGTTTAACTATCTGATCGGCTTTTTTAATACTCATCGATTTGGCTACTTGAAATAAATCACTAAAAGTAATGCCGGTCCTCTCGCCATTCACACTTAATGATTGTTGGCTTACCCAAGTACTTCCAGGCCTATATGCGTGACAGACATCAAAAGAACTGATGGCGGTAAGGGCTGAGCAGAATGAAACATTGAAAGATTTCAACGCCAGATCAGGTAACTCGCTTACTCTCAAGATTTCACGGTTGATTAATGGCCTCTCAGAAACATCCACTTTGACGGAAGGTGAGGCGGTTAGAATTACAGTCAGGAAGATCTATAAACCCAAACCCTAATCATGGCATGTGCTCCATGCTCACTCATACAGCACTACCCATTTCACTTCACCACCCTCTTTAGACAGAATGGTAATCTTTCTCATAGCGCCCTCCTTTTCATTTTTCAGGAGCACGGCATTGGAATGGAACACTGATGCAAATCTATAATTTAGTGGTTCATGAATGTACAACGTGTACTCATCGCCCTTCACTAAGTCACTTGCTCCACGCAGGAACTTCCCAGCCCAATTCAAGTTTCTTAGTTCCAGTCCGCCACAACTAATGTGTCTGTTCGACGCCACAAATTGCGGGAGTGGTAAAAGTTCACGAAACGCAAATACCTGGCAATTGTATTCCGAATTGATGGGGCCTGGCTGAAACGAATTACTAAATATGCCAACCATTCGCTTGGTCCAGAATTCAAAGACGATATATTCTTTCTTATCATCCAGTCCTAAATCCTTAAAGAAAATTGTTGACTCCTTTTCATCCAATCTTCCCAGCACAAGCCAATTTTCAAAAGGTTTGGTGATCTCCAGAGAGAACAGTCCAGTGGTGGTAGTGGTGCTGGCATCAAAACTCCTGGGGCCAGAACCACTCAGTTCAATATTTGCATTCCCGATCAGCGAAGAACGCGAAGGGTCAACATCATAGACCTGGCCTGGAACCGTGTGGAGGACAGGAATGGATCGCTGCGCCGCTTCAATTAAAGAGGATGTGTAAACCTCTGGCTTATCGGTAACCATGAACAAAGAACCGGTAAGCGAGGTGGCAACACAGGAACGATAAGCCTCTTTTTCGGTAAGTTCAATGTGATCAGGATCATTGAGCCAAACTACATTGTTATAGGAATTAAATTGAGCTAGGCCTGCGTAGCTGTATCCATCATTACCAATCCTGCAGCCATCAATTATTCCTGTTAGCTCCGGGCGGATTCCCCAACAGCCCATCAGAAACTTGTCCTTTCCAATCGCGTCACGAACCGCCTTTACAACATTCCGAAAAGCCTCTGTGCGGTCCTTCCTACGGACATCGAAATAACTGCTGTAGGTGTTGTACCCTTCATATCGCAAATGACGAAGGGCGTCCAGCTTAAAATATTCCCAGCCGGATTCGACAAGACCTTTATATACTGGGGTAATAAGCTGTTTAACAGTCTCAGGATTTGATCCGTCCATGGCATACCCAATCCAATTGCCTTTCGCGGGATCTCCCTTCTTGTTCTGAACAAACAGTTTTTTATTCTTAAAAGCGCTGGCTGAATCTGCAAAGGCTACATTGGTCCAAATAGCCGGTTTCATTCTCTTGTCAGCGATGTACTTTGACAATCCTGCCAGACCTGCCGGAAACTTTGAATTTGCTTGTAGCCATGTAGCCGGCATTCCAGTAGGCAGTTGTTGATACCCGTCATCAATCTGAAGATACTCCAGACCAAACGGTAACAATTTTTCCGCAACAATATCAGCACTTGCCTTTATTTTTTGTTCATCAATTTTATCGAAGTACGCAAACCATGAGCACCAGCCCACCACGGGTTTCTCCCATATCTTATAAGTCCAGGGTTGATAATACTTTAGGTCCCGATGCTGTTGGTAGTAGCGCGGGCGGAAGCGGATAATAATCTCCCAGCCTCTGCTGGCAAGATCAAACGTTTTGGTAGTTGACTTTGGTTCTCGAGACAGTATCTTTGTTACGGGATAGAAATTGTCAACAGAAATCAGCCAGTCATTTTGGCGGTCATACACAGCGTTGTTTCGCAGACTATGGCTTTCCCCCACAACATGTCTCACAATCTTTATACCATCTTTCGGTTCCGACTCGCAAGCGAATGATTGATCACTCCCTTCAACCAGGCCTGTAATATCAAAAGGTCTGAAATCGTAAGAGCCTATGGCTACCACCAATTCTACTTTTCCATCTTTTTCAAAAGACCTTTCGTTGAGATAGAAGTTTGATTGGCCAGCGCTGATCCTGGCTTTGAAAATTTTCGAGCCTTGGTAAACGAAGGAGATTGAGTCACCGTTTCGGGTTATTGTTGCAGCGGCATTGGGCGGAGAAGGTATGGTTTGGGTTTGGCCGTTGAACGACACCAAACATAATAAGATAATACAATTACAGAATCTCATTTGAGCCATGTGTAAGAACTTTCAAAATGCCCTTTCACAAAGTTACACGGAGTTAGTAACATATATCCCTTACTATTTTTCATATTTATAGAAACCCTTGAGAGGTAGATTAATAAAAAAGGGCAAATCAAAAATGTTCTTGATTTGCCCACTTTATCCGCCTCCGCCAAAGCTTCGGCAAACGATGTAGCCCGGAGCGGACGAATATCGAACTTTTTTGTTGCTGATTTGGTCAGATTTGGCGATTTGCTGGGTTCGATAAATTTGAGATCATATAAATCATAGGT
>JAYWDR010000410.1:0-3919 GCA_043779735.1 Cyclobacteriaceae bacterium
TGGAAGAATTGGCGGTTCTTCACAAGAAAGAACTAAGCGATCGAGGCATTGCGATTACTGTACGTACCGAGCCATTACAATTGACAGCACTCGGTGATAAGAATATGATTGAACAAGTTTTGATTAATCTAATAAAAAATGCCATTCAGGCCTTTGATGAACAACTAGATAAGAAAATCGAACTGGCCGCATACACCAGTGAAAAAGGCCGGCCTGTTATCAGCGTCCACGACAACGGGCCCGGCATTGATCCAGAGGCTCTTGAAAAAATATTCATCCCTTTCTTCTCGACCAAGAAGACCGGTTCGGGTATCGGCCTCAGCCTGTCACGCCAGATCATGCGGGTACACGAAGGAAGAATCACCGTCAAATCAACGGTGGGTGAAGGGACTGAGTTTTTGTTGAGGTTTTGAGTATCCGGTAAACGGTAATCAGTATTCGGCCACATCCCTATCACCAACTATAGCTCACCGATTACCTCTTACCGATTACCGATTACCAGTCCAAGGTGAGGTCAAATCCAATAGTCACCAAAAACTTGATTATAGTCTCCCACCTTCCTACATTTGGCGACATGCCAGACATTCAAAAGACCATTACCTCGATTCTAACCGACAAGCTTGGAATTTCCGGATCGGAAATCACACCTGACGCGAGCTTTGTAAAAGACCTTGGCATCGATTCATTGGATTATGCAGAACTTGTGATGGAATTTGAACAGACATTTGATATCAAAATCCCTGACGATGACGCTGAAAAAATGCAGACCATCGGCCAAGCTGTGGAGTATATCCGGTCGAAGCTGAAAAAATAAGCTAGCCCAATTCAAAAAGACTTCCCAGCCGCATCATTTTTTCAGCATGCGTTGCTAAAAATACCTGATGATCGTTGGGGCTTTTTAGCGAATAATAGAACCATCCATTTTTCTCCTCATGCCAATACACCACAAATTTTTGATCAGAAATCAGTAAGACATCCATCTCGTAAATTTCGTCACCATTCTTGTCTACTATTCCGGTAAATTGCAGTAAAATGTGGTTTTTTTTGATCAACTCACCTTTGTTGCACTCTATGCTGTTAAGTCTCATGAGCAGTCGGGATTCGGTATCCCAGGCCTTAAACTTAATTTTACGTGGCTTAAAATCTGGGCGATCTGGCATGAACTAAAATAATAATCTCTGTGAGAAATATACGTGAATTCTATCTTTGATCTGAAATTACGCGGTGGAAAATAAAGTTTTCTTCATTATAAACAAGTACGCAGGCACCAGCTTTCAATCCTCCGATGAAGGTCGTATCGTCAATGTGTGCGCTCAGTTGAAGCTTGATTGCACCATTGAGTACAGCCAGCACAAGGGTCACGCTACCCAACTTGCCCGGCAAGCAGTATCAAATGGCCACAAGCTTGTTTTTGCAATGGGTGGCGATGGCACCGTGAATGAAGTGGCGCAAGGCCTCGTCCATACCACTGCAGCCTTGGGCATTATCCCCATAGGCTCTGGCAACGGGCTTGCACGTCACTTGCAGGTACCTCTCCGGACTACTCAGGCACTTGGCCTCCTCGGCAAGCATCAGGTTATTCAGATGGATACACTGCTGATCAACAATCAACTGTCGGTAAATGTGTCAGGTATCGGATTTGATGCGCACGTGGCCAACAAATTTGGTAAGAACAGCAAGCGCGGTTTGCTGGGTTATATCAAATTAGTGATGCAGGAATTCAAGAACTTCAAGGAGTTTGAAGTACGGGCCACCATCGGCCAGCGGTCGTGGATGCAAAAATCATTTATCATTGCCCTGGCCAATTCCTCCCAGTTTGGGAATAACGTCCTGGTGGCACCCTTTGCATCGGTGTGCGATGGTGAAATGGAAATTTGCTTCATACGAAAGGCTCCCCTGATACAAGCGGTGAATATGACCATTAAGATGTTTACAGGTAGAATCCATCGATCCTCGTGGGTAGACATACAGAAAGCCTCGCAATTCTTGGCGGAGTGCTCGCAACCCATTCCCTTTCACATCGATGGCGAGGCATGTACACCGGTCAATAAATTTCTAGTTAAAATCCAGCCTGCGTCTTTGAGAATGATTGTCCCAGCTTTTGGAAAAAAGTATTGACATGAGTGTCGTCATTGAAAAGAAATCCTCCTGAAAGGGCTTGACCACAAAGGGCACACTCTGCCAGCTCACCCTCACGATTTCTTAACCGTATAGCCGACATCCGAAAGGAATTGAATCAACTTATCCCTTACATCGCCCTGAATAAGGACATCCCCATCTTTCGTTGAGCCCCCGACGCCGCATTTTGACTTTAGTAACTTTGCCAGTGCTTCAAGGTCATCCTTCTTACCTATAAACCCTGAAACAATCGAAACCTGTTTGCCTGCTCTTCCATTCTTGTCCAGAAAGATTCTTAGGTTTTGCCGGGAAGGCGGAAGGGTTTCACCTTCAGCAGAAGCGCCATGCTGAAATGTAAAATCTGAGTTGGTTGAATACACCACTCCCTCTCGTTTTTTCCAATCATTCTTTTTCATAAAATAGAAAACATCAGAAAGAAAAGATTGAATACCAAAACAATACAAATTGCAATTTCGACATTAAATCTGAATTCAATCCCATTCTTTAGCAGCAAACCCAACACAGACAGCACAAACAAAATAATTGGCGCCAATACAAAATTTTGATAGACACTGGCAAGACTATCGATTGTAAAACTTTTACTTCTTGTTTCCACTCTCACCAATATGTGTAAAATTCGAGAGGTTACCACTTCCGCTTTTGATCCAACAGGAAAAAAGCCTACGCCCTCAAGAGGCACAGGAAATTGATTTCCCCTATTAGTCACCACTATGTTTGGTACATTGTGAAGCTGCCAGGAGGGCACCCGGCTGCTTTCGGGAAGGACAATTTCTTCGCTCACGCGAAAGGGTAGTGAATAATCAAGCAGCAGCATCGCACACCAGCCCAGCCCTATTAGTGAAATAATCCGTAGATACTTCAAAAGGTGCGCCATCATGAGCAGACGTTCCGAAGGTGACGCCGGCGCCGGTCGATAGCCGGCCTGTTGTCTCCTTCGGTAGGCCGGATCACGATGCCAACCTTGTGCCGGGACTGCCGGCGCAGCAGCAGGCTGGCTTAACAACTGATTATATTGCGCACGCTTGTCAGGGTCTGATAAAATCTCATGCGCTTCATTTATCTCCTGAAAGAGTGTCAATGATTGCGACGATGGATTCTTGTCAGGATGAAATACAACGGCAAGTCTCCGATAGGCTCGCTTAATTTCTTGGCCACTCGCGTGCCGGCTGATGCGCAATACTTTGTAGTAATCCTTCAACGCTCCAACATTCATTCAAAAAAATCATTACGAAAAAGTTGCGTCACCACAAAGACTGGTGACGCAACCTGAAAGTAAAGAAAAGCAACTATTAACGCTTCACCACAAAGGTGAGTACCGGGCGCTTAGCATGGCTTGCTACTTCTTCCGCAACGCTGCCAGCTATTACCTGCGCAAAGCCTGACCGGCCGTGAGTAGCCATTGCTATCAAATCAGCATCAATATGGTCAGCAAAACGGATAACCCCTTCTTCAATGGTAAGGTCATTAAAGATATTAAGGGTATAATTCTTTAACCCCAAGCTCTTGGCAAATTTATCCATGTAACCCTTCACGATGTGATCGCGTTGGAAGTCACTCGGCGTGTTGATTCTGACCAGGTGAATTGTGGAATTATAGATTTGCTGAGTGCGCTTCACCATCCTGGAGAAAATTTCCTCATCCTTTGACATCGCGGTGGCATATACAATATTCTTGAAATCGATCTTGGCTGGCTTCTTCTGGACGGTCAATACAGGGCACCGTGAATTGCGAATCACCTTCTCGGTATTGGATCCGATCAACATATCTGAAAGGCCGCTTT
>JAYWDR010000411.1:0-3911 GCA_043779735.1 Cyclobacteriaceae bacterium
GAAATAGGCTGAGTGCCTGTGACCGTCTTCTTGGCCTGATCGAGGATTTTGTCAAATTGACAATAGGCAAGGGAGCCCGACAGCAAGACCATCATGATAATAAACCCGATTTGCTTCATACATTTTTGATAAAGGATGGTAGAAAGGGGAATCCAGGTGCCAAAGGTAAAGTTTTTGTTTTAGGTTACTGCCTTCCTCAGGCTATTGATTTTTACAAGCAAACGCCGCCCAGCGCGCTGCGCTTTGACGGCAAGCACAAATCCCATTGTAAACCATCGAGTCACAAAGGCTGTTATGGTTTGCGTACGTCTAATACAGTTAGTGTTTCAGGAGTACTATTTTTGGTTAGCGAGTTCTTAAGCTAGTATTGGAAATACCAGCCCCACATGGAAATACACCCATGCCTGGTGCAAGGGTGTATTTGAAGAGGTGATTGAATCAACACTTACATATCCCTCTTCACTGGCTTCCCCACTACAATCTGGGGCAAGTCTTTCACCCTTTCATTGATCCTGGAAATATCATCCGTCAGTATTTTCTCCAAAATGGTTTTGGCATCCGAAACTTCTTTCTCCAGATCCTTTATCCTTGTCGTTTGTTGTGTGGTGGGTTTTGCCACTGGGTCATCAACGGTAAACATGAGCGACTGCACTTCTTCCCGCAGACGCGGCCTGGAGCGGTAGTTCATGGCAGGTGGAGGCCTGCGAAGGATTTCATCACGGAATTCCTTCACCTTTTTAACCGCTTCACTTACCTGGTCGGCTGTAGCCTTGTCATCACTTGTACTGAGCTTCTTCGATAGTTCATCCATCTGTCGCAAGATGGACTCTGTGTCATTGATCATCTTATTGGTTTCAGAGAGCAAATCACGCAAAGCAAGAGCGGCCGTAGTCTTGGATTTTAGGTCTTCGATAGGAATAGGGATGCGCGGATCCGGGCAGACAGAAAATGGCAGCTCAATGCTTTGCCCGCTTGCAGAAAGTTTGGCTATAAAATCTCCTGGCGCCACCATAGGCCCAAAACCTCCGAAACCAAAGCCCCCGCCACCACCACCACCTCCGCTTCCGGCACCACCGGCGGGGGTAGCTGCTGTGTGGCGAAGGTTCCACACGATACGGTTCATACCGGCTTTCGCCGTTGAGTCTTTCCAGTTTCTTACCATAGTGCCTGCAGCGTCAACAACGGTCACCTCGACTTTCTCTTTTGGTTTCAGATCATTCTTTAAATAGAAATTAAGGTACGCGCCATACTCGGGGTTTTTGGCACGGTACGTCTTGTCCCCAAGATTTTCAAGTTGATCGTATTGGTTCCACATCGTGACAGTCTTCACCTGGAACCCGTGGACCTCCTTATTCATGATGCTGGGATCCATTTCTTCTAGCCAACGGACATCGTTCAAAATCCAAACACCCCGTCCGTGCGTGGCAGCAACCAGGTCTCTTTCACGCTTTTGAATCCGTAGGTCTCTAACGGAAACAGGAGGCATGTTGTTGTTAATTTTGTTCCAGGTCTTTCCTTTGTCAAGGGATGCAAAAATCCCATGTTCCATTCCTGTATAGAGAAGATTGGGATTATACGGATCCTGGCGAACAACATATACCCAATCTTGTGGAAGTCCGCTGCTGATCTTTGTCCATGTTTTACCAAAGTCGGTGGTCATGAAGGCATAAGCATTATAGTCATCCATTCTGTGTTGGTCGACTGCCACAAACGCGGTGCCTGCGTCATGTTCGGATGCGTGAATTTTTGAAACCCAGGAAAAAGCAGGAAGCCCAACTACATTGTTCTTGACGTTGGTCCAGTTCTTTCCACCGTCTTGTGTAACCTGAATATTTCCATCATCGGTGCCTACCCAAATTACATCCTTCTTCACCGGAGATTCCGCTATGTTCAAAATAGTGCAATGAAATTCTGCCGCTGTGTTATCCTGATAGATCTCACCACCAGATGAAAGCTGCTTCGATTTATCGTTCGTTGTGAGGTCGCCGCTGATCTCTTCCCAGGAGTGTCCCTTGTCGCGGCTTCTGAACAAGACATTGCCACCGATATACACAGTGTTGCCATCGTTCGGCGAAACGTGGATAGGTGAATCCCAGTTGAAGCGGTATTTGTGCTTGTCAATGGCATCACCCGCTGAGCCTGTTTTGTTTGGGAAAGGATGTATATTCCGCACGTTGCCAGTTCTGGTATCAACGTGAAAGGGAACGCCGCCCTGAAGGTTGGCGTAAATTTCGTGTTCACTGCCTGTTATTGGTACAGCATAATAACCATCGCCGCCGGCCAATGCTTTCCAGTGTCGCTTCATGATGCCGGCACTCAGCAGTGAATTGCTCGGCCCTACCCACGTGCCGTTGTCTTGAAGTCCACCATATACATTATAGGGATCAAGGTTATCCACAAACACCTGGTAAAATTGGGAGAGCTCTATGTTGTTGATGATTTCCCATGTCTTGCCGGCATCCCAGCTGAGTTGAAAGCCGCCATCGCTTCCACTGAGCACTCGATTTGAGTTCTCCGGATCAATCCACAATGCCTGATGATCACCGTGCACACCGCCGGCAATGCCGTTGAATGTCCTTCCTCCATCGGTTGATTTACTCAGCCCGCCGGACAGTGTATACACATGATCGGGATTTTTAGGATCAACCCTAAGGTCGGCATAATAGAATGGCCTGAAGTTAAGCTGACGGTTATCGTTCACCATCTTCCAGTTCGCACCCCGGTCGTCGGAACGGAAAAGGGTACCCCCGTCTTTAAATTCTGTAATCAGGTAGACAATATTTGGCTGGCTTTGAGCAATGCTCACACCAATTCGAGCCATAGGCTTGTTGGGCAGACCATTTTGGTGTGAGATCTTCGCCCAAGTTTCTCCTCCGTCCATAGACTTATACAAGGCAGTCTTTTCACCACTGTCATCGAAGCGCCAGGGGCGTCGGCGATGCGTCCACATACCGGCATACATGACACGAGGATTGCTCCATTCGATGGCTAGATCAGAGCAGCCTGTGTTGTCATCGATGAATAATGTTTTCTTCCAGGTTTTACCACCGTCTTTTGTCTGATAAACACCTCGGTCTGAATTGGGTCCCCACGTACGCCCGAGGGCGCACACGCAAGCGACATCGGGGTTCTGCGGATTGACGGCGATTCTTTTAATGCGGTCGGTCTTGTCCAGTCCAAGGTGAGTCCAGGTTTTGCCGCCATCAAGCGATCGATAAACACCATTGCCATAGCCTATGCTGTTGCGAGGGTCGCCCTCTCCTGAACCTAGCCAAATTACTTCTTTGTCAGACGGCGCCACGGTGATGGCCCCCACGCTGAACACTTTTTGGTCGGTGAAAAGTGCTTCGAAAGTGACACCTCCATTGGTGGACTTGAAAATACCGCCATCAGCACCGGCCACATAAAATGTGGTTGGATCACCGGGGATACCGGCAATATCAGTAACACGGCCGCCCATGTTAGCCGGACCGATTGGCCGCCACTTCATGTTTGGAATAGCCTTTTCCAGTGTTGTTTGGGCCTGTAACGAACAGTCAAAAACGAATACGAACGCGAGAGTCAGCAGTTTCTTTGTTAATTTCATGGAAATGGGTTTATGCTTATGGGACGTTAGTTAAGTAAGAAAATGGAGAGAGTCAATGGATTTGTGATGGCATGTGACCGGGGAACAAATATTGGATGACAAGATAATTTGAGATATTTCAGGAAATTTTTGATAATGAAACCCATCCTCGCTGAACTCCTCACCATCGGTGACGAAATCCTCTACGGACAGATCGTCGATACCAACTCACAATGGATGAGTGTCGAGCTGGACAAAGTGGGAATCAAAGTGATACGGAAGACTTCCATTGGCGACCAGGAAAACGAAATCCTTTCTGCTTTCGCGGAGGCAGAAAAAAGAGCCG
>JAYWDR010000412.1:0-10865 GCA_043779735.1 Cyclobacteriaceae bacterium
AAACTCATTTACGGCGAAATAAAAGTGGATGAAGGCAGCATCAGTAAAGCAAAGGATTGCTCCATTGGGTTCCTCAACCAGGACCTACTATCCTTCCAAAGCGAAGATGCTATCGTCACCGTAGCCATGGAAGCCTTTAAAGATGCTGTTGACACCCAACGGCAGATCGAAAAAATACTGCATCAACTGGAATCCGAATACGCTGACGACCTCGTGGACAGGCTCACAAAGCTTCAGGAAAAATTTGAACATCTTGATGGATATACCATGCAGGCGAAGGCAGAAGCCGTGCTGGAAGGCATAGGCTTTTCGACGGCCGATCTCCATCGTCCATTGAAGGAATTCTCCGGCGGCTGGCGTATGCGGGTTATGCTTGCCAAACTCCTGCTTGAAAAGCCCTCCCTTTTGATGCTCGATGAACCTACAAACCACCTGGATCTTCCATCCATCGAATGGGTAGAAAACTATCTTCGTAACTATGATGGCGCTGTGATCATCGTTTCACATGACAGGCAATTCATCGACAATGTCGCTACTAAAACAGTGGATGTTGCACAACAACAACTTATCACTTATGAGGGCAACTACAGTTTTTACTTGCGTGAGAAAGAGCTGAGGGAACATATCCAGCAGAATGCATTCGACAACCAGCAATCTAAAATTCGACAGGCTGAGCGGTTTATTGAGCGTTTCAAGGCTAAGGCGAGCAAGGCGCGTCAAGTTCAATCCAAAGTAAAGGCAATTGATCGTATGGACCTCATCGAGGAAGTCATCGATGACAACGCTGCAGTCAATTTTAAATTTAAGTTCAAGCAACCCTCTGGCCGGCACGTTGTAACCTTAAAAGATATCTCAAAATCATATGGAACGCTGGAAATTCTGAGTCACAGCAATGCCTCCATCGAGCGTGGAGACAAAATTGCACTTATCGGAGCGAACGGCCGCGGGAAGTCAACCTTATTGCGAATTCTATCAGGAACAGAACCTGTTCATGGCGACCGCGTCATTGGCTACAATGTAATCCAGGGATTCTACGCGCAGCATCAGCTGGAGGCCTTGCACGTTGAAAATGAAATTCTGGACGAACTCAAACAAGCCGGTAGTGGCAAAACGGAGCAGGAATTGCGCGGCATTTTAGGCTGCTTTCTATTCTCGGACGAAGATCAATTTAAAAAGATAAAAGTCCTTTCTGGCGGAGAGAAATCAAGGGTGGCGCTGGCCAAGACCTTGATCTCTGAGGCAAACTTTCTCCTGTTGGATGAGCCTACCAACCACCTGGATTTTATTTCAGAGAATATACTCATCCAGGCACTTCGACAATACCAGGGAAGCTTTGTGGTGGTGTCCCACAACCGTTACTTCATCAACCAGATTGCCAATAAGATCTGGTATATTGACAATCATCAGATCAAAGAGTATCCCGGTACTTACGAAGAGTATGAATACTGGAAAAAAAATAATGAAATGAACCTGTCACCCGCAGCCAAAATCGAGCCTCCCAAAGCTAAAACAGCTATCCAAAACAATAGTCCTTCGCGGGAAATTGACCAGTCTCTTAAGAAACTGTCAAAAGAAATCAGTGGTGTGGAGGAGAAGATAGAGGTGCTTCAGGTGCAAAAAGCGAACCTTCAAAATGAATTGTCCAAGCCGGAGGTGTATTCAAAATTTGAGGTATTGGGCACGTACCAAATTCAATTGGACAAAATCAATGCTGAAATTGAGGTGTTGAGCACGCGCTGGGAAACCTTAGTATTAGAGATAGATGCGCTGGAGCAAGTTAGACATTGATAATTTCCAGCAGAGAACTTATCAATAATAGTGCTGCAATGAAAAGAGCAGCATCCAGATAGCGCGCAATACGCCTTTTGATTGTTGAATTAAGAGCCTCCATAGATGATAACCTTTAACCTTAATCTGGTGCAATTTGATTCTGTAACCATGCTTTTAAGAGTTTGTTTAGCGGCGGTGTCACTTCATTGTTCACTACCACCCGCCTGGGGGCAGAAAGCTTTGTCGTTTCAGGATACGATGTATGAACCCCAGGTAAAAACTGTGTTGTGCTATCCGAATCAACCCATCGAAGGAAATACAGTGCTGCCGGCCGTGACCAGATTGGACGTCCAGAATCTGTTGTTGGAATTTGACGACCTGCAGGAACAGAAGAACAACTACTATGTAAAGTTGATTCATTGCAATTTCGATTGGACCAAGTCCGGACTAATGGACCTTGATTTTATGCGCGATTATAATGAATTCATCATAAACGACTATTCATATTCAATCAACACACATATACCCTATGTGCACTACAGGTATTTGATTCCTCCTGTTAAGATTCCTGGCAATTACCTGCTGATTGTGTATCGCGATGGCAACCGGCAAGACTTGATCCTATCGAAGCGAATAATGATTTTTGACTCACGCGTGAGTCTTGCCCCCGATGATCAAATTGCAGGACTGGGTAATATTCGAAATACAAATCAGTTGTTGAATTTTATTCTCAACTACGGTCGGTCAGAAATAATCAACCCTATGGCAAGTCTGCATGTGACGATCCGTCAAAATCAACGATGGGACAATGCCAAGCAAGATATAAAGCCGAGCTTCGTACGTGAAGATCTCAACCAAATTGAGTTTCGCACCTATGACATGGATAAAACGTTTCAAGCAGGCAATGAATTCCGGTTTGTTGATTTCAGGTCACTCAACTACCCTGGGCAGAATACACTTAAGTTGGATAAGTCCCACAAACCATTTGACCTGTATGTTAATCCGGATGGCCCCCGCACCAATCAGGCGTATGCACAATATCCTGACATGAATGGAAATTTCACTATCGACAATACAGACTATCGCCAGGAATCCTGGATCAGTGCCAACTATCTTCAGGTCAATTTCACCCTGCAAGCTCCACCAGTGAAAGGCGATCTTTATTTGCTTGGTGCTTATAATGGTTGGGCGCTCAACCAGGACAACAAGATGATGTACAGTCAGGGAATGTACTCTCAGCGCATTTTACTCAAGCAAGGATTTTACAATTATCAGTATTGGGTAGACTCGGGAGAAGCTGGCGGAAATCAAGTGGAAGGAAATCATTTCCAGACAGAAAACCTGTATGATGTCTTTGTGTATTACCGCCCCTTCCAACCAAACGCTGATCTCTTGATTGGTTACTTTGTGATCCCCGTGAATCCTCGTTAAGCGTAGACTAACTCCAGCCCCGCATCTTTGCGAATGGAGTCGTGGTTTGCCATGTCAAGCATGCCAAAACCTTTATGAGAAAATTGTCCCAGGCCGTGCTCGTATACAAATTGCTGCACGGTAGGTGGAGCAAAGAGCGTGAATGGAAAGGTGTACCCCCTCACCTCATACTTGATGTCCGAGTCATACAATGGATAAATGCGCGCAAACTTCTTGTGTGTAGATTGGATCCGGTTGAGATAGTCTTTGTCTGGCACAAGCTGAAACTTATAAAAGTCAGTCAACTGCGCAGCGGTGAACTTGCCTGAACTCTGCATCTGGCCTATGGTATAATCATACAAAAGGTCGGAAAACTCGTCGCTCTCAGGCGATATAAAGCGTTTGCCTGACTCATCATTAAAGGCTGCCGGCATTACTACAATGGGCGATATACAAAGGAACTTAACGCTTTCAGAAACGGCTATAGGATCTTCATGCTCTACCAATTCCGGACACAACTGAAGCATACCAATCATTATCTCTTTTTGCTCAAACAGGATGGAAAGAAAATAGTCCAGAAAGCCTTTGTCCGAGGTGGAGAATACAAGCGTTACACGGGAAGAAAAAAAGTGGAGACCCTTCCGACTGATTTTAGTCTGCCCCTTAAGCCCGGAAAAGTTAAAATGAGTGAACTGCTGATAGAGAGGGTCCTTGCCTGCTACTACAAGGCCCCTAACGGTTTGGGCCAGTAGAAACTGGTGATGGAAAGGGACGAATGCACCTTTGTTAGCAAGCGTAAAAACTATCCTGATCCTCACTGAACTTGGTCTAAGGGGAAAAAAATATTTCTATTGACCGCTAAAAATCGACCCGGCGGGTAGCTAAAGTACTAAAAATCAGGCTTTATGAAAGATTCTATGAAAGGATTATTTTAAAATACGTATAACGATCTGAAAATGACCGCGTTCTGACCATTGAAGACAATCATACATTAAATCTAAAATGCATCACATCACCGTCTTCCACAACGTAGTCTTTACCTTCTACCGCCAGTTTGCCAGCCTCTTTGATGGCTGCCTCTGACTTATACTTTTGATAATCAGGTATCTTGATAACCTCGGCGCGAATGAAGCCTTTTTCAAAATCCGTATGAATTACACCAGCAGCCGCCGGGGCCTTCCAGCCTCTGTGAATCGTCCAGGCGCGGACTTCTTTTTCACCCGCAGTGAAGTAGGTAATCAGATCAAGTAAGTGATATGCCGCTCTAATGAGTTTATGTAAGCCTGACTCCTTTAATCCATATTCTGCAAGGTAGGATTCTCTGTCCTGGATGCTTTCCAATTCGGCAATCTGGGCTTCAATAGCTGCGCAAACGAACACGACCTCTGCTCCTTCGTCCTTTACAAGATCCTTCAAGACGTCCACATGCTTGTTTCCCTTATGGACTGATCCTTCGTCAACATTCGCTACATAAATTACCGGCTTGTCAGTAAGTAGCTGAAGGTCTTCAATCGCTTTCCGGTCATCCACATCCGTCTTCACTGTGCGGGCATTCTTTCCAGCTTGAAGTGCACTCTGAAATAGCTGAAGCACAATGAGTTCCTTCTTACCCTTTAAATCACCACTTTTAGCGGTTCGCTCCACTTTAGATATCTTCTTTTCGACTGACTCCAGGTCTCTTAGCTGAAGCTCTGCATCAATGATCTCCTTATCGGCCACCGGGTTGACCACGCCATTGACGTGAATAATATTGTCGTCTTCAAAGCACCGCACGACATGGGCAATGGCATCTACTTCGCGGATATTCGCCAGGAACTGGTTGCCAAGTCCTTCGCCTTTTGAAGCACCTTTCACCAGGCCGGCAATGTCTACAAACTCGAACGAAGTAGGCACCAACTTTTGTGGTCCAACCAATGCAGACAAAATCGTCAGGCGCTCGTCTGGGACCGAAATGACTCCCACGTTTGGCTCAATGGTACAAAATGGAAAGTTGGCCGCCTCCGCTTTATTATTTGACAATGCATTGAAAAGGGTGGACTTGCCAACATTGGGCAGTCCCACTATTCCACATTTTAGTCCCATACTTCGATTTACGATTTATACTATTCTGAGCATTGGTCGCCTCAAGGAGTGTAACCCGAGACTATTCCAATGCCCACAAAAAGTCTGCAAATATAGTGGTTGGCAGTCGTCCTGCGATAAGGAATCAATGTCTCCTTCCCAAGTGAGGTCCCTAATGACCAAAAAAAAGACCCTGGATGTCTCTCCAGGGTCTTGGGTTTAGGTTAGGAAATATATCCTAATCCCACTTCAGTTCGGTCTCGACAGTTACTGGCTTTTCATCAGCTTCAGTCTGTGCCACGACTGCCTCGCGTTCCTCGCGGACATCAAACTGGGCAAAATCAACTCCTGGCATCAATTCATTTTTCACGTGATTCACCGTATTGTTCAAGGCGCTCACGAATTTGTTAAAATCCTCTTTGTACAAAAAGATCTTGTGTTTTTCATACGTGAATCCATCATCGTCCTTGTTGTACTTTTTTTTGCTTTCAGTAATCGTGAGGTAGTAGTCATTTGACCGCGTTGCCTTCACATCAAAGAAATAGGTACGCTTACCGGCCTTTACTTTCTCGGAGTAAATCTCCTCTCTATTAATCTTGTTATCTTCCACAGATGATAGGGGTTTTGGTTTAGGCGTTTTTTCTGGTAAATAGGCCCGTTCGAAGATAATAGTTTCAAAAAATATAGCAAACTAAGGCCAACAAAATTTCGTCCTCTGAACGTTACTTTTGATTAATATACGCGAAAATAGAGCCCCAACTACGATTTAGTGAGCATTGTGAGCGTGAAATTTGATGACATCAGGCAGACAGGAAGTCTGGAATTATTGTCTAAACAACTTGTTGAAGGCTTCATCACCGGCCTTCACAAGTCGCCTTATCATGGCTTCTCAGTAGAGTTTGCTGAACACAGGCTCTATACTGAGGGTCAAAGTACACGCCACATTGATTGGAAGGTGTTCGCTCGTTCCGATAGGCTCTATACGAAGCAATATGAGGAAGAGACGAACCTTCGATGTTTGATTGTGCTGGATTGTTCTTCCTCCATGTATTACCCGTCAGATACACTGGCTAAACTAAAATTCAGCATCTACTCATCTTCGGCACTCGCCTATTTGCTTCACAAACAGCGTGACGCTGTGGGCTTGTGTTTGTTTTCTGATAAGATTGAAGAGCTTACGCCCATTAAATCCACTGCATCCCATTTAGGCAAGCTTTTTATTCTTCTTGAGAATAGGATCAAATCAGTTAGCAAGTCGCAAAAAAAAACCAGGGTCTCAGAAGTCCTGCATGAGGTGGCCGAAAAGGTACATAGGCGTTCACTGATTGTCATCTTCAGCGACATGTTTGACGGCTCAGAGGATCCAGAAGAAGTCTTCAAGTCGTTGCAACATCTAAAACATAATAAGCATGAAGTCCTGCTCTTTCATGTAAGCGACCATGAAACGGAGCTTGATTTTAATTTTGAGGAAAGGCCTTACGAATTTGTGGACCTGGAGAGCGGACAAAAAGTAAAACTTAATCCTTCCGAAATAAAAAGTCGATATGTCTCATTGTTAGATGATTTTCATAAGAATCTAAAGCTTAAGTGTAACCAGCTAAAAATTGATTTTATTTCGGCCAATGCTAAAACGGATTACTTTACAGTGCTACAGACCTACCTGATTAAGAGGTCTAAGATGAAGTAAGGGTTACTGGCTTTTGAATAGTCTACACTAGCTGCTCGTCATGGAGCCTGGCTTTCCTGGCCGCAAGTACCTCTTTGGACTCAACATGTTCGGGATCAGGTATGCAACAGTCTACCGGGCAGACTGCAGCACATTGTGGTTCTTCATGGAAGCCAGTACACTCGGTACATTTTCCTGAAACGATATAATAAAATTCATTGGACACCGGTACCTGGGCTGTCTTGGCATCTATTTTTGCCCCGCTCTCATCTTGGACAACACTTAGTTTTGTGCCCCCGGCCCAGTCCCACTCTCTGCCACCTTCATAAATAGCAGTGTTTGGGCACTCCGGTTCGCAGGCTCCGCAGTTAATGCATTCTTCAGTTATCTTGATCGCCATAGTCTGAGCGTTTTCGCCATTTTCATAACAAAAATACTGTCCTTTGCACAATTGTCAAAGGAAGAACAGAGAATTGAAAGCCTATCAATCCGATGAATTTATCAGCTAGAATAAGTGCCTTCGGCACCTTGGGAGAGACCCTCGCGGGGCTTGGTCTAAATCAGCGAAAAGCCTTGGCAGAAAAGGCTCGAAATGAGAACCCATGGTTTACAGAGGAAAACGTGGTGCTGGCTCTGAAAGGTATCGAGAGGCTATTGGAAGGAAGTAAGCTTAACACCTGGGCTCGATTCTATTGTCCTGAGTCGACTTCGATGAAGACGGTAGGCGTTGCAATGGCCGGCAATATTCCTCTGGTTGGATTCCACGATTTATTGTGTGTGCTGATTTCAGGGCATCGCATGAAAGCCAAGCTTAGTTCGCAAGACTCCGTCTTACTAAAATTCGTTTTACTAAAGTTAGTAGAGATAGAACCACAATTTTCAGAACTGATTCAGGTGGAGGATACCTTAAAAGGCGTGGATGCAATTATTGCGACAGGAAGCGACAATACGGCGCGTTATTTTGAATACTATTTCAGAAAGGTTCCGCATCTTATCCGCAAGAACAGAGCCTCTTGTGCAATCATAGAGGGTGAAGAGCCGCAAGAAGACCTTGAACTTCTCGGTATCGATGTCTTTAGTCATTTCGGATTGGGTTGCCGCAATGTCTCCAAGGTTTTCGTACCCGAAGAATTTGAGATGGCCAGGTTATTTGAAAGTTGGCAGCGTTTTGCCTCGGTAATCAACCATCATAAGTACGCCAATAATTATGACTATCAGAAGACTATTCTCCTGGTCAACAGCGAGCCGTTTCTGGAGGGCGAATTTATCCTATTAAGACAAAGTAAAAATATGGTTTCTCCTATCGCGACCCTTTTCTACGAAAAATATAACAGGCTGCATGAGGTAAATGAGAAAATCGAAACGCAGCGCGAAAAACTACAAATAATTGTCTCTGCCAGGGGTTGGTACGGGGGGAGTGTGCCGTTTGGCATGGCCCAATTTCCGGAGGTCAACGACTTTGCTGATAATGTTAATTCTATGAAATTCCTGCAAGAGTTAAAATAGGTCCCATTCAAAACCTCTTTTTCAGGATCTCACTCAAGATAAAAGCCTTGCGAAAGCCTTGTGGGTCCTTCAGTTCTTTGAAGAATTCCGCCGCCTTATTGCGTTTGGTTTCCAACTCATATCCTTTGAATTGATCGAACCTCACAATCGTATCATCAATTTTCAAAGTTTCCTCAAGGGATGGTCTTAAGAAGGCCTGGCTTTTAGCATTTTCATACAGGTCGTAAACCCGATCGTGCTGTCTGTAGTCATATTGGGTGTCTTCCAGCTGCTTCTTCCCGACTTCAGCGTCGTCCTCAAAAATCTCTTGTTCTATTTCTCGCCTGGCAGCCGGTCGATCGCTAAATTCCGTTGATGGGGTTGGCTGAGGCGTCGATTCTTGCCTCTTCACCCCCTGAATTTCGCGGAGAAGTTCATCAAAAGTTGTGGGTTTGGTGGGCTCCGGAGCATCATATTCCTCACTAGCTTCCGAGGGCCACCTTGCCGTCGGGGTTGGTTGAGCTTTTTTCTTGCGTGCAAATAAGTACACAAGCCCTATGACGATCCAGATTATTATTTTTATTTCATCCATGTGCATGTCAAAGATACCAAATTTCCTGCCTTGTCCAGAGGCTCAATGTATTGCCAGTGTTCACTTACCCTGCCGAGCGGTCCGAACACATTAATGAGCCTAAAGCGATACTTTAACTAATAAAAACTCCTCTTTGCGGTACGTATTTCCTTCTATCTTTGCCAACTTTATCAATAGAACCACTATTTTTTGAGAGAATGCAGTTAGCCAAATTAGAGATCAAAGGATTCAAAAGCTTTGCTGATAAGATCGTAATTAATTTTGACGAAGGTGTCACGGGTATTGTAGGACCCAACGGCTGTGGGAAGTCAAATGTAGTTGATGCCATCCGGTGGGTTTTGGGTGAACAGAAGACCAGTGCCTTGCGCTCGGAGAAAATGGAAAACATCATTTTCAACGGCACCAATCAACGCTCTCCCCTTCAAATGGCGGAAGTCTCCCTGACGATCAATAATACCAAGAATTTACTGCCCACTGAATATTCTCAAATCACGATCACCAGGAAATTGTATCGATCCGGGGAGAGTGAATATCTTCTCAACGGCGTGACCTGCCGCCTAAAGGACATCACCAATTTATTCCTCGACACAGGGGTAGCGTCTAACAGTTATGCTATCATAGAATTGGGAATGGTCGATGATCTCCTGAATGATCGGGACAATTCAAGGCGGATGCTTTTTGAAGAAGCAGCCGGAATCTCCAAATTTAAGAAGCGCAAAAGAGAGACGCTTAAAAAACTGGAAGACACCGATGCTGATCTCGAACGCGTTGAGGATCTGCTATTCGAGATTGAGAAAAATATGAAGAGCCTGGAAAAGCAGGCGAAGCAAACGGAGGTGTACTACAAGGCCAAGGAAGATTACAAAGAGAAAAGCATTCATCTGGCCAAGGTGGTAGTAAACAAACAGAAACAGAAGTTCAACCATGTCCATAAGCTGATTGAAGAAGAAAACGACCGGAAGATAAATCTTGCTGCTCAAATAGCGGAGAATGAGGCATCGATCGAAAATGACAAGACAGGGCTGATCATAAAGGAGAAAACACTTTCGTCCCGCCAAAAGGCGATCAATGATCACGTGTCCAATATCCGCATGCATGAAAGTACAAAGCAGCTCAACAATGAACGCCTGCGCTTTCTTAATGACCGTGCTTCAAACCTGCGTGATCAACTTGATCAGGATAAGAAAAGCAACGAACGCGCCCACTTCGCCATTCAGAGTCTGCAATCGGAAGAACTTTTGGCCAACACCACACTCGGAGAGATTCAAGTAAATGCCGAGTCGATCAAGACAGAATATGACACTCAGAAGTTGGCCACCACTCAACTTCAGCGTGACATGGATGACTTGCGCCACAGGCAGCGGAGCAAACAAGAAGAACATTTTCAGACGAATAAGGGCGTAGAAATAGGAGAGATACAAATTGCGTCCCTGAAGCAGGAAATTGACAGGGCCACTACCGACACTCACCATCGGAGCACGAGCCTTGTAGAATTTGAGAACAAGCTCGTGGTGCTGCAGCAGGAAATCCAGGAGAGGTATCTTCATCTCGAAAAAATCAAGGGAGAAGAAAATGAACTTTTGTCACGAATTAGTTCATTGGAAAAAACAATCGAACTGATCCGGGAGGAACTCACAGCCACAGGGAGAAAGCTTGACGCCCGTCAAAATGAATACCAGCTTACCAAGTCGCTGGTAGAAAATCTCGAAGGCTTCCCTGAGGCGATTAAATTCCTTAAGAAGAAAGTAGAATGGACCAAGAATGCACCGTTGCTGTCGGACATTCTTACCTGTCCGGAGGAGTATCGTGTGGCCATAGAAAACTACCTGGAACCATTTCTTAACTATTATATCGTTGGTCACGAAACTGAAGCATTCGAGG
>JAYWDR010000413.1:0-3897 GCA_043779735.1 Cyclobacteriaceae bacterium
TTACAAATCCCTACCAACGCTCCCACCGATATCCTGACCAACTTGATAAGTCTATCAAATGTAAATTTGGAAAATGATTATTATATTGACAAACGATCCTCTCACATGGTTTTGAAAAAATGGATTTTTGCTTTTCTGTTGACGTCCCTGGTTTGCAGTTTAGCCCATTCACAATCCCTGATCCACTACAATCACAATGCTTTCTGGGGCAGAATCGTGCTTTCCGATAAGATTAACAAGAAGGTTGGGTGGGAGGTTTACCTACAGGAAAGGACTCAAAATGATCCGGCGGAGAAGCTGAGTATTTTCAAGTATCACCAATTGACCAGCTATTGGCTTTGGATCCACTACCAGGTGAACAAAGACCTGCGTGTGTCGGTCACTCCCTTTTGTTATTTCAATACGATCGCTCTATTTCCCCAACCCACGGAAATTGGCAACCGGGGTGTCAATGAGTACCGCTGGGCCGTTCAACTGGAGCACACCCAGCATTTCAAACATTTTCAGTTTGCCAACCGGTACAGTGTAGAGTATCGGTTGCGTGATATTGAGAATGAGAATGTTTTTGTTCCTAACTACAGGGTCCGTTACCGCGCAAAACTTGAGATGCCCTTGAAAGGCAACAAGCACCCGGTAAGCCTGATCGTATTTGATGAAGTGCTGCTTGAATTCGGGAAAGCAGTTCAAAGCTCGCCTGCGGTTTTCAACCAAAACAGGCTCTATGCGGGATTTAGTTATGAATTGATAAAGAATGTGAAATTCAACCTCGGATACGTGTACCTCATCCAGGAAAGATTGACAGGAACCGCAATTGATATCTCCAACGTACTCTGGGCGACAGCTACATTTGACAATCTTTTCAGCCAGTTTTTCAAGAAGGAGGAAGGCAAGGAAGGAAAATAGGGATCATAAGCTATTAACTTTTGGTGCTCCAGGTTGGTCGGGAGTTGGGCCTCTCATACTTATGATAACTTGGATTTGCCCGATGCAGCACTACACAGTGATGACAAATTGAGATGGATTGAAAATCCGCCGCAGAAGAACAAGTTAGTCGGGATTTGCAATCCCGACTTGATCAACTATGTATGTAAATGGATTTTACAGCCTGATATAGGTAATGTTATTTATGCATCCCGGAAACGTACTGCCGATGGGATACGTTAGCGAAAGCGTAGTGGCCGACACCGTAAAAGTTCCGGTAATGGTTCCTCCAGTAACTGTTAAGTTATTCCCAGTTACGCTATATTCATTGACTCCACTCGATGAAGTAATCGTGGTAGCGGAAATGACGATGGTCGGGCATTGTGTAACGGCAGTACACTGAGATTCAGCCACGTTATTGCTAGCGGTTGTACAATTGGTAGTCGAATAAGTGGCAGCCTTCCATGTGCCAATGATGGTGGGAGCCGCCGCCGGGTCACTGCTTTTGCTGCAGTTCGTAAGAAGAAATGACAACAGCAGCGCAAGGGTTGTCTGAAAACGGGAACCTGATTTCATGATTCAAAGGTAGCAATTGATTTCCACCCCTTAAGATAATCGGTCGATCGAGCGGTGGACAGCACCGACTGCATGGAAATTCACGCAACTATCCACAACTTGAAAGCGTAGGCCTTATTACAAATCAGCATCTCATAAAGACGCTCACAACACCGACCACATGCAGAACCAACAAAGGCGTAAGGTAACTCACCAAGTTTGGGGGATTGCAATACCAGTCCATTTAATAATACCTTAGGGGATTAGTTAACCACCAAATTTACTTTACCATTTTAACACAAAACTTATGAAGCAAAAATTACTTTTTTTTACAGTCATGGCTTTGGCCGGCTCATTACTTATATCCTGTACGAAAGATGCGGTTATACCGGCTCCAACGATCACCAGCTTCACTCCAACGGACGGAGCAGTGGAAGAGTCAGTTACGATAACCGGCACGAACTTTAGTGCCACTGCAGCCAGTAACATAGTGCTGTTTAACGGAACCGCCGCCGTTGTAACGGCCAGCACAACAACGAGTATTACAACTACTGTTCCTGCCGGTGCGACAACTGGAACAATTACCGTTACTGTGGGGACACAAAAGGCCACAAGCGCTACAAGCTTTAGAGTCGATGCACTATTTAAGGCCACGATGCTTGGTGCAAATGAGCCGGCCCCAAACAACACATCCACCGGAACGGGTTCGGCAAAGCTTACTTTTAACTTGGAAACCAAAATTTTTACAATTGTTTCTACCTACACCGGATTGACAGGGGCAGCCACAAACGCTCACATTCACAAAGGAGTGGCAGGTGTTGCAGGGGCTGTAGTTTTTCCGTTTGCTAGTCCATTTACAAGTCCTATTAACTACACTTCGGTGGCCCTGACTCCAGCCCAGGAAATAGACCTAAATGCAGGAAGTTATTATGTCAATATCCATAGCGCTGCTTTCCCGGGCGGAGAAATAAGAGGATTCCTTATTAAGCAATAGACCAGACCTATTTTTTTTATGAATACGAGGCTGCCCTAATAGGGCAGCTTTGTTTTTTGGAGACGTGCCACCGACCACAGGCAAAAATACTATAGCATTATTTGCGAATGGATCAATCCCATAAACGGTACAAAGTATTTTTTGAAGTCGAAGCTTCCGGTACCACCAGGGAGCGCTACAAGGAAAACCGTGGACGTTTACATCGATGAAATTGACCCGACCCTCTATTACATGGATGTAGCTTTCCTGCCGATGGTTGAAATATCGGGGGATCATGAAGAAAATAAGATAATCAGAAAAAAAAACTATTTCCGCAAGCAATCCATTCTGCTATAGATCAAAATTAGTACAAGGTGTTTGATGACAATACTGAGACACAACTATTAACAGCTTGACGCTGGGTTAGTGAGCGTGCTACATAGACACCGCGAATGAGTAGTCACCCGCTGCCACGAACCGGCTGTTCCCAAACCCTACATCCTCAAAGGCCGCGCTTGGTCCTGACCAAGTCCGCCTGGTCCATGTCACCGCGTCTGGACTTGTGAATATCGAGCCGGCCGCCCCGACTGCTACATACACACCGTTTCCATACGACACACCGTAGAGCCCGTTCACAGTAACCGTCGACTTCGTCCACGTGGCGCCATCCGTGCTGCGGTACGCTTTCCCGCTGTTGGTCACAGTCACAAACTGATTGTTCGCGAACGTCACAGCCAACAGCCCTAGGTCTGATGTGCTCCCGAGGTTTTGCTGCACCCAACCAGATCCGTTTGTGCTCTTCGCCACCAACCCACCATACCCAACCACTACGAATTGTCCATTCCCGAATGCGATGGAAGTGGGCTGCGCGTAGGGAATAGTTGTAATAGACTGAGCCCAACCTGCCCCATTGGTGCTGCTCACCATGAAGGACAATACGTCGGAACTGAGAAAACGATCGTCTGCTATCAACCAGATCCCGTTGCCATATGCGACGCTAACCAGGTTTTGCGCCAATGAGAGGGACTGGCTCGTCCAAGTAGTTCCGTTTGCGCTCGTGCTAACTCCAAGTTGACTGGCAATGATGAAGACGCCGGTCGCAAAAACTATGGAGTTCTGGAAGGAAATACCTGAAGCGGTCACCGCAACAGATGTCCATGCATTACCATCGGTGCTGGTTGCGCGCTGGCCATTACCTACAGCGACCCAAATATTGCTTCCGAACGCCACCCCTCGCCAGTTCGATGTCCCTGTTGGTGCCGCCACTGCAGTCCATGTTGCCCCTGGACCTGTCAACGTTGTTGTGGTGCTAGTTGTAGTCCCAGTTGCAGCAGCAGGGTCGCTCTTGTTACAAGAAGTGATAGCAAAGGCAACCACAATAGTCAACAATATGTATTTGTGATAGTTTTTCATGTTCCATTAGTTATGTCTGCGTTCTATTAAAGTTT
>JAYWDR010000414.1:0-3883 GCA_043779735.1 Cyclobacteriaceae bacterium
CGCGACCACGTCCTTACTGCAGAAGATGTGGATGTCATCATTGAAAGCGGCGTGAAGTCGATCATTCTTCATCGCGATGACGTCAACGTTACTGACTACCACATCATTTTTAACACCTTAGCAAAGGACAATTCAAACTCTGAAAAAGAGGCCGTTGAGCAGATCTATCGTCAGTTGCGCAATACCGAAGCCCCGGATGAGCAGACGGCCCGGGATATTATCCAAAGCCTGTTCTTCAGTGAAAAACGCTACGACCTTGGCGAAGTTGGTCGTTACAGGATCAATAAGAAACTTGGCCTTGAGCTCAGCGCAGATCAGCGTGTACTGACTACGCAGGATATCATATTGATTGTAAAATACTTGATCGGGTTAGTAAACTCTAAGGCACTCGTGGACGACATCGATCACTTGAGCAATAGGAGAGTGCGTACCGTAGGTGAACAATTGTATACTCAATTTGGAGTAGGATTGGCACGCATGGCCCGCACAATCAAAGAACGGATGAATGTTCGCGATAATGAAGACTTCAAACCAGTTGATTTGATCAACGCACGGACACTATCGTCTGTCATCAATTCGTTCTTTGGTACCAACCAGCTTTCACAGTTCATGGACCAAACAAACCCTCTGGCGGAGATCACGCATAAGCGCAGGATGTCTGCACTCGGGCCCGGTGGTCTTTCCCGTGAGCGGGCAGGTTTTGAAGTGCGTGATGTGCACTATACACACTATGGTCGTCTTTGTACCATAGAGACGCCGGAAGGACCAAACATAGGATTGATATCCTCTCTGTGTGTGCATGCGAAAGTAAACAAAATGGGTTTCATTGAGACACCTTACCGGAAGGTGGATAATGGAAAAGTGAAGACGAAAGACATCATTTTTCTCACAGCAGAAGAAGAGGACACGTTTAATATTGCGCAGGCCAATGCGCGGCTAAAACCCAATGGAGAATTTGTAGCCGAGAAAGTGAAGGCACGCTTTGAGGGAGATTTCCCTGTGGTGGAGCCATCCCAGGTGAAGTACATGGATGTTGCTCCCAATCAAATCGTTTCCATTGCGGCATCTCTGATTCCTTTCCTGGAACATGATGATGCTAACCGCGCTCTGATGGGCTCGAACATGCAGCGGCAAGCTGTGCCCCTGATGAGACCTGAAGCGCCTATCGTAGGCACAGGCCTCGAAGGACGCATTGCATTGGATTCCCGATCATTGATTCTGGCAGAAGCCAATGGCGTTGTGGATTATGTAGATGCACGCAAGATTGTCATTAAGTACGACGTATCGGAAGAACAGCAACTCGTTCGTTTCGATGACGAATACAGGACCTATTCTCTTATTAAGTTCAGAAGAACGAATCAGGACACCTGTATTAATTTGACACCTCTTGTTAAGAAAGGACAAAAAGTTGAGAAAGGTGAACCATTATGTCAGGGCTACGCTACTGAAAATGGAGAGCTGGCCTTAGGCCGTAATTTGTTGGTGGCCTACATGCCATGGCAGGGATACAATTTTGAAGATGCGATTGTAATCTGTGAACGTGTGGTTCAAGAGGATATTTATACCTCCATACATATTGAGGAATTTGAATTGGAAGTGCGTGATACCAAGCGCGGTGAAGAGGAACTAACCTCTGAAATTCCAAACGTAAGCGAGGAGGCCGTGAAGCACCTTGACCTGAATGGTATCATTCGCATTGGAGCCGAAGTTCGTGAAGGGGATATTCTTATTGGAAAGATTACACCAAAAGGTGAAACAGACCCTACACCGGAAGAAAAACTTCTCCGCGCCATCTTTGGAGACAAGGCTGGTGATGTGAAAGATGCTTCCATGAAAGCACCCCCCTCGCTGAAAGGGGTTGTCATTGAAACCAAACTTTTCTCCCGGCCAAAGCGAGACAAGGATGTTCGCTCAAAATCCAAGAAGGAGCTGGATTCATTGAAAGGCCGCTACAGCAAGTCGCTGGCGGAGCTTCGTTCGGAGATGATCAAGAAGTTGACAAATATTCTTACGGGAAAAGCAAGCCAGACTGTAAAGCACAAGTTCGGTGATGAGCTGATCAGCAAGGGAGTGAAATTCACCGGTAAGGTGATAGAAAGCAATCTCTTTCCTGACAAGAACATCTATCGTGATGAGAGCAATTACAACGTTCAGGAAGAGGTAAATTTAATTGCCGACGTTAGCCTGGAATCCTGGACGACCGATGATCATACCAACGAGCTGGTAGCTGAGATTGTAAAAAATTATCTCATCAAGCGTAATGTCATCGCTGGAGAATTCAAACGCGAACGCTTCACATTGGAAGTAGGCGATGAATTGCCGGCGGGTATTGTGCAGCTGGCCAAAGTATATGTGGCGAAGAAGCGGAAACTGAAAGTAGGAGACAAGATGGCCGGCCGTCATGGTAACAAGGGTGTGGTGGCCAGAATCGTACGTGATGAAGATATGCCATTCCTGGAAGATGGAACGCCTGTAGACATTTGTTTGAACCCTCTGGGCGTGCCTTCACGGATGAACCTGGGTCAGATTTACGAAACAGTGTTGGCGTGGGCCGGTATGAAACTCGGCAGAAAATATGCTACCCCGATTTTTGACGGCGCAAGCCTGGAAGATGTTTCAGCCGAACTAAAAGAGGCAGGCTTGCCGGAGTTTGGCAGGACGTATCTCTACGATGGTCTTACAGGTGAGATCTTTGATCAGTCAGTAACTGTTGGGATAGCGTATATGCTGAAGCTTGGCCACTTGGTGGATGACAAAATGCACGCACGGTCCATAGGCCCTTACTCACTCATCACGCAGCAACCATTGGGTGGTAAAGCCCAGTTTGGTGGTCAGCGCTTTGGTGAAATGGAGGTGTGGGCGATTGAGGCCTTCGGTGCATCCCATATCCTGCAGGAAATTCTTACGATCAAATCAGATGACGTGATCGGCAGAGCAAAAGCATATGAATCGATTGTAAAAGGCGACAACATGCGCAAACCAAATATTCCTGAGTCATTTAATGTATTGGTGCATGAACTCAGAGGTCTCGCACTTGAGATCACCATGGATTAGTAAGATTATTAAACTGGTTATTGACGACTGAACAAAACGAGTATGTCATTCAGAAAAAATAGAAAGATTAACAACGATTTCTCAAAAATCACTATCAGCCTGGCTTCCCCAGAGTCAATCCTGGAGAACTCTCATGGTGAAGTAACACAACCGGAAACCATCAACTACCGGACCTACAAGCCGGAAATGGGTGGTCTTTTCTGCGAGCGCATTTTCGGTCCTGTAAAAGACTGGGAATGTCATTGTGGGAAGTATAAACGCATCCGCTACAAAGGCATTATCTGCGACCGTTGTGGTGTCGAGGTAACGGAGAAAAAGGTGCGCCGCGAGCGGATGGGCCACATTGAATTGGTAACACCGGTTGCCCATATCTGGTACTTCCGTTCATTGCCAAATAAAATTGGATACTTGCTTGGTTTGCCCACCAAGAAACTGGACCAAATCATCTATTACGAACGTTACGCCGTCATTCAGCCTGGAATTAAAGAAGAAGATGGCATCAACCGTCTGGACTTCCTAACCGAAGAAGAATATCTTGACATCGTCGACAAGCTGCCACGCGAGAACCAGATGCTCGATGACATAGATCCTAAGAAATTCATTGCAAGGATGGGCGCGGATGCGCTAGAGATGTTACTCAGCCGCGTGAAACTGGATGAGCTCTCTTATGAACTTCGTCACCAGGCTGCTACTGACACTTCCCAGCAACGGAAAGCGGAAGCCCTCAAGAGATTGAAGGTTGTAGAGGCCTTCCGTGATGCGAACACTCGTGTAGAGAATAGGCCGCAGTGGATGATCATTAAGATGGTGCCGGTGATTCCTCCAGAAC
>JAYWDR010000415.1:0-3882 GCA_043779735.1 Cyclobacteriaceae bacterium
CCATCGTTCTTGATATAATTTCTTGAATATCGCGCTACCAGGTAAGCCAGTTTCGTATCATTCTCTTGCCGTGCTGTGTCATCACCGACTCGGGATGGAATTGTACACCTCGCACATCATATTTCTTATGCGCCAGGGCCATCACGATCCCATCATCATTGACGGCCGTTACTTCCAAATCACCCGTCAGATTTACAGGATTTACGGCCCATGAATGATAGTGTGTAACTACAAATCGACCAGGCAATCCATCAAACATTTTCTCAGACTGACCCAGAATATTCACCTCGGAAGTTACGCCATGCAAGACCTTAGGTAAATTGAAAAGCGTCGCACCAAATACTTCAGCAATACCCTGGTGCCCAAGGCATACACCCAATATGCTCTTTGAACTACTGTACTCAGCGATCACCTGCATCATGATACCCGCCTCCTCCGGAAGACCAGGGCCGGGTGACAAAAGTATTTTATCATATTTATTAACTTCAACCAAACCAATTTTGTCATTTCTGAAAACATCAATACCATAACCCAACTCACGAATAATGTGGACGAGGTTGTAGGTGAAAGAATCGTAATTATCAATCAAAAGTATTCTCATAATTCAAATTTTCTCAGCCATCACAATAGCCTTCCGCAATGCTTCCAATTTGTTGTTTACTTCCTGCAATTCATTCTTCGGCGATGATTTGGCAACAATGCCGGCTCCTGCCTGGTACACCAACTGGTTGTCCTTGCTCAGGAAAGTTCGGATCATGATCGCCTTATTTACATCACCATTGAACCCGATAAAACCAATCGCCCCTCCATAAAAGCTCCGATTAATATTTTCAACGGAGTTAATAATGCTCATGGCCTTATGCTTGGGTGCGCCTGAGAGAGTACCGGCCGGAAAGGTATCTGCCAGCAATTTCAGAGGAGATCTGCCATCACAGAGTCGCCCAGTCACTTTGGAAACCAAATGAATCACGTGAGAATAATATTGAACCTCCTTGAACACCTCTACCATTACATTTTCGCAATCCCGGCTCAAGTCATTGCGAGCCAGGTCTACCAACATGACGTGCTCGGCGTTTTCTTTTTCATCCTTTGATAGCTGGCTGGCAAGTATTAAATCCTCCTTGTCGTTACCGGATCTCTTAAAGGTGCCTGCAATGGGATAGATGCTGGCCTCCCCCAGTTTGATTTGAATTTGAGCTTCCGGCGATGATCCGAAGATCTTAAAACTTCCATAGTCAAAATAGAACAGGTAAGGTGACGGATTGATGGAGCGCAGGGCACGGTACACATTAAACTCATCTCCCTTAAATTGGCTTGTGAATCTTCTCGACAACACAACCTGAAAGACATCACCCCTGAAACAATGCTTCATCCCGACCTCCACCATTCTCAGGAAATCTTCATCGGAAATATTAGAGGTTTCCTGACTGGATGAATGAAATGGGAATGTGGAGTAACGGTTGCTGTAGATTATTTTCTCCAGGCCGTCGAGTCCAACAGCATGGCTCTCAGCAGAAGCATAGTCTGTAGCATGTTCAAAGAGCGTCAATTCATTTGAAAAGTGGTCCACCACGATAACATACCGATATACCTTATATAAAATATCCGGGATAACCTTGTCAACCGGTTTCAAATCTATCTCTTCAAAAAACCGTACTGCATCGTAAGCCATGTATCCAAAGAGTCCGGCTGCACTATACTTTCCGTGCTGCTGAGTTACTACGAATGATTGACGGAATTCATCCAGCTGGCTAAGCACTTGCACAGGCGAGGTGATCTTTTGAATTACCTTCGACTGATCCGGAAACCGCTCTTCGATGCAATCGTCCTTAATCTGAAAGGAGGCGATAGGATCACAGCAGATGAATGAAAGGCTGTTTTCATGCCCATGATAATCGGAACTTTCAAGCAAAATACTTCCGACGAATACATCCCTCAGCTTCAGGTAGATATTGACCGGCGTCAGCGTATCCGCAAGCAGTCTTTTCGAATGTGTTGATAAATTATATTTCATTCCCAAGGCTTAATTTTCACTATTGACGAGATCAACCACCTATCGGGAAGGGCATAGAAAAACCGCCCCGAAAGATCGGAGCGGGCTCTTATTAAAGTTTGTTGCTATAAAAAGATTATACCTCAGCCATGCACCGATCGGAGTTATGACGATGCCACCACCAAGCTGTTGTATTTGACTTTCTCATGGTTATTCTGCTGCAGGCTCCTTCTTCCGTGGTGCCCGTTTTACCTTTGGTTTCTCTTCTACCACCACAACCACGGGAGCAGGTACCGGAACGGCGGCAGTCTTTACCGTTTCCCTTTTCAACCTCGCCTTGATTGATTTCCTGCTTCTGGATACCCCATAAGAGCCATTCCAGATTTTGCCCTTCTTTGATTTCTTATCACCTCTACCCATAGAATTACGAATATTCTCGCAAGTATACCAATGACAGGGTAATTAACAAAATCTTGAAACAGGTAGGTGCGCAGACTTCCCAGTTTTATCCGAACCTCGTTATTGACATAAACCTTGGAATCGCCTTAAAATCATGTTTTATGGTACCCCCTGATTTCCATTTGGCCATCAAGTGTTTGTGTTAAGCGAATTTCTTCCGGACCCTGGCAACCATCCTTCGGCAAAAAATGGATTTGAGTTGCGCTCGCACGGCTAAAAGAATACCAAAAATAAAATAACGCATGCCTTAAATTCAAAATCCAATTCCGACAAAATAGTAAACGGCGATCTACTACAATGGTAATTTGAAAAGTAGACAATCCCTGGGGCTGTTATTCTGATTAACAAACTTAAGCCATTTCTCCAATCTCGCCTCTTGCACCAGCCCCGCCTTTACAAGCACTTTTACAGACGCTACATTTTCTGAATCTACAAACGTGCTTACACGGTACACTTCTGGGATGCTTCGCACGATCTCCATTAACTTGAAGCAAACCTCCGTGGCCAAACCTCGACCCCAATGGGTGGGGCTCAGGATATAGCCAAATTGGATTTTGCCATCTTCATTAATCAATCCGCAACCACCTATCAGGCGATTGGACTCTTTCAGACGAATACCGAAAGAATAATCAGATCCGCTGTTCCATCCGTAAACCGTTCGTCCAAGAAACTCCCTCGTTTCATCCAGGTTCTGATGAGTTGGCCACAACATAAATTTTGTAGCCTCGGGTTTGGAGGCATACGAGTAAAAGATTTCTTCTGCATCTTCGTGTTTTAAGCGGGACAAATAGACTCGTTCGGTTTCTATTTGTTCTGGAACTGAAAGTTTCATTAATTTGGAATCCAACGCGAATGAGTTCAAATATCGTTCATCAATACTTCAAAAAGGAGTTCGAGGACACAAAAATCATTGTAAAAGTCAACCCCATTCACTTGAAGGGCACTGAGCTCATTATCCGTTCAAAAGGAAATGTGGCAAGCCGTGACCTTGAATTTGATGAATCAATCCTGGACGACCTAAAAGAAGATGGCTTTGTGCAGACAAGTCCTCTGGAATTCAACCTCTACATCGCAGGATTGGCGTGATTATTTCGTGTTGAACCTATGAGTATTGCTTTCTAATTCAAAATGCACCGCTATTTTTACATCTGAATCATTAGCACTTACAACTATGGGACGAGTATTTGAAAAACGCAAGCATAAGATGTTCGCACGGTTTGACCGGATGGCCAAGGCGTTTACCCGAATTGGAAAAGACATAGCGATCGCAGTAAGACTAGGCGGGCCCAATCCAGACAACAATCCACGGTTGAGAATGGCCATACAGAATGGCAAGGGTGTAAACATGCCGAAGGACCGTGTTGATGCTGCAATTAAACGCGCTACTTCTAAGGAAGAGAAAGACTTCCAGGAAGTGATCTATGAAGGGT
>JAYWDR010000416.1:0-10795 GCA_043779735.1 Cyclobacteriaceae bacterium
TGAAGGAATGCATCCTTCTCATATCCGATGTCGATGAAGGCGGCATTCAATCCCTGAACAACTTTTTTAACGTTGCCCAGGTATATGTCACCTACTGAAAATTTGCCCCCTCCGGTATCTTCATGAAACTCGACTAGCGTTTTATCACGTAGTAAGGCTATGCGGCATCCTTCCGGAGTAGCACTTATGATTAGTTCGTTACTCACGGTTAATCAGGATGTGCTGCTTATTTCTTTTTATGACGATTCTTTCTCAAACGCTTTTTGCGTTTGTGGGTCGCCATTTTGTGTTTTTTTCTTTTCTTACCGCTTGGCATAGTGTTTTACTGTTTGGTCCCAACGAGTCGGGCGGAGTTAAAAATTATTTTAGTTCATCCAGATACGAATCAGCTGTGGCCTGCACAGAGGGATCCTTATCCATCTTTTTTACTTTTTCAAACTGCTGACGGGCCTTCTCTTTTTGGCCAACTTTTAAATAGGCTACGCCCAATAGAAGCTGGCCCTGAAGGTGCTTTTCGTTCACCTTGGCCAGTTTTTCAAGCCATTCCACAGCTTTGCCATATTGGCCCGACTGTACCGACAACATTCCCATGTTAAAGAGCGCCAGTTCATTGTTCGGGTCAACCGCAATCACTTCTCTCAGCATCGCAATCCCCTGCATGGGGGCTCCGGAGCTGAGATACGTCATGGCCATCTTAGTCTTCACTTCGAGATTCTTCGGATTTTTCTCTAATACTTTTCCGAATAGTTCGCGTGTCTTTTCGGCCAGTGACTTTTGCTTTTCAGTATCGATCGCAAACGTGTAGGCTTCGTAATACGCGTTGCCGGCTTTTAGCAGACTTTCATCAGTGTTAAAGAACGTAGTTGCTCTTCCGGCAAACCATGCGGCACTGTCAAAGAGCCCCACTTTGTTATACATGATTGCCAAAGAGTCGGCAAAGATAGCATTTTTTTCTTCCGACAAATTGGATAAGTAGCGGGCCCTCAATTGGTTAATGTTATTGCGGATTGCTGGTGGGGTTTGACCATGCGGACTGGACACGAACGGGGCAGACGCTGTCGTATCAGTGGCATTTTGCAATTGGCTGTCATTTTCTACTACTGCTTTGGGCAGGAAATACAACGCCACAATCAGTATGGCAGAGGCTACAATTAAGAGAATCCTTGTTTTCAGCATAGCATCGGGGATCAGGCATTACGATAGTGGCCCGAGAAGTCCAGCCGTTAGATGCCTAAATACCCAATTTACTTTTCAGCAAGTTGCTTTACCTTGTCGCTGTTCTTTATCTTGTTGATAAAGACCTTGGCAGGCTTGAAACTGGGTATGAAATGCTCATCAATGACGATGGCCGTATTGCGTGAGATATTGCGCGCAATTTTCTTCTTTCTTTTCTTATTGATAAAGCTTCCGAACCCACGAACATAAATATTATGGCCGCTGGTCATGGAATTTTTTACAATGGAAAAGAAGGCTTCTACCGATGCGGTTACATCAGCCTTGTCGATGCCGGTCTTCTCTGCAATTTGATTAATAACGTCTGCTTTCGTCACGGTGCTGGGGTGTAATAACTTAGATTTGGGATGGCAAAATTAATTTGTGCGGCCACAATTAAAAACAATATTGATAATTTCTGATTATCAAGGAAATGAGGAAGGGATATTTCTCCAAAAATATTACTGATTGGTACAGGGACCACCATCGCGACTTACCATGGCGAAACACCCCAGACCCATATAAAATCTGGCTTTCCGAAATTATTTTACAGCAAACCAGGGTCGTTCAGGGCCTTCCCTACTACCAAAGATTTATTCAAAACTTTCCCACTATTAAGTCTCTGGCGGAGGCAAAAGAGCAGGCCGTCCTGCGACTTTGGCAGGGCTTGGGCTATTATACCCGGGCCCGCAACCTTCACAAATGCGCCCGGGAAGTCGTAAAAAAATTCAACGGTAAATTTCCTCATTCGTGTGAAGAATTGAAGCAACTTCCAGGCATTGGGGACTATACCGCAGCGGCAATTGCCTCCTTCGCTTTTCAGGAACCGGTGGCTGTGATTGACGGTAATGTGTATCGGGTGCTCTCCCGCATTTTTGGAATCGATAAGAACATAGCATCTTCGGAAGGTAAGAAGTTCTTTAGTGAATTGGCCAATAAGTTAATCGATGTTGACTCGCCAGGACAACATAACCAGGCCATCATGGAGTTTGGCGCTTTGCATTGCCTTCCTCAGAACCCAAAGTGTGAGGAATGCACTTTTAGCAGGAGCTGTTTTGCCTTTCAGCATGGGCATCAGGGTTATCTGCCGGTGAAGATCAGTAAGCCGAAGGCTATCAAAAGACACTTTACATACTTTGTAATTCGCAGAGGCGAAAAAATTCTGTTGAACAAGCGAATTTCGAAAGATATATGGAAAGGATTATTTGATTTTCCCCTGGAAGAAGAGAATAATCACATGGAGCCAAACAGAATTGTTAAAAAGAATTTTCCACACCTTAGCTTGAAAATACCGCAAAGCAGCATTCACACTTCGAGGGAGTATAGACACGTCCTTTCTCACCAGATCATCCTGGCTCGGTTCCTTCTGATTGACTGGCCTGTTAAAAAGGAGCTTCCATCATCACCACTTTTCAGGAAAACACGGTGGTTCTCTTTGCGCCAAATAGGAAATTTGCCGAAGCCTGTATTGATCACACGTTATTTGGATGACAGAGGAATTTTATAGGAGTCTGGAAGATTTGGTATTTTTGCAGTTCACTCCACAAAATTCCAGGGCAGCCGGGAGCACCTGTTACAAAGGGGTTGTTTCAGGGAAAATCTAAAGACTAATCAATTATCGTTATCATCTAAATCATCAATACTATGTCAGGCGTTAACAAAGTCATTCTGGTGGGAAGACTAGGCAAGGACCCGGAAGTGCGCAATCTTGAAAATGGCGCCACGGTGGCCAACTTCTCAGTGGCCACTTCTGAAAGCTATAAGGACAAGACTACCGGAGAGAAGAAGGAAATTACGGAGTGGCACAACATCGTACTTTGGCGAGGTCTGGCGGAGATCGCAGCGAAATATCTGCATAAAGGTGATATGATTTATATAGAGGGAAAGTTGCGCACCCGATCATGGGAAAAAGAAGGGGTGACGCGTTACACTACTGAGGTGGTGGGCGACAACATGACCATGCTTAGCACAAAGAGAGAAGGAAGTGGAGGGAATCAGGAATACCGGCCTACGGCGCCAACTCAGAATAGCGCGCCTGAAGGTATTGTGAATACGGGGATGACGGATAAGGCTGCACCCGACCATGCTACTGATGATCTTCCATTCTGATAGGTGAGCAGGATTACTAGTGTTTGGGAGCCTCCACATCATTGGACGAACCTTCCAGTATTTCATTGGCTGACATCATTTCAATGGAGTTGAATTACTTTTATGTGTTCAGTTTCATCGCTATTGCGATTTTACTCTTCTTGTCGGCATTGATCTCCGCCTCGGAGGTTGCCTTTTTTTCGCTTCGAGCGAACGACCTGGATCGTTGCCGGGAATCCAATGATCCCCGGGACAACAAGATTGTTGATTTGCTGAAGCGGCCTAGACTCCTGCTCGCATCCATCCTGATCCTGAACAATTTTGTGAATGTGGGTGTAGTGACCATTGCCACTTTTCTCATGTGGGAAATGACGAGCACGCACAACCCATCGGAGACCATTGTGGGGGTGGTGACTTTTACCACTACATTCGCCATCACATTTTTTGGCGAGATTATCCCGAAAGTATATGCTGTTCAGCGCAATATGTTTATTGCCCGGATGATGTCCGGCGTGTGGAAAGTAATGGAAAAAATTTGCATGCCCGTTTCCTTTCTTCTTCTAGGCATGACTAGCGTGATCGAACGCAGGATTGAGAAAAGGGGCTACAGCAGTACGGTGGAAGAACTGAACCAGGCGCTTGAGTTAACCACCGATAATGCTGAAACGTCGGAAGACGAAAAGGAAATCCTAAAAGGCATTGTCAATTTTGGTACACTCACAGTAAAACAGGTTATGCGGTCTCGCCTGGAGATTTCGGCCATTGAAGTGGACCAAAATTTCAAAGATGTTCTTGATTCGGTGGCCAAGTCAGGGTTCTCGCGAATTCCCGTTTACCGCGAAACCATCGATCGCATTGAAGGCATTTTGTACACAAAGGACCTACTTCCTCACCTGTCAGAGACCGCGATTTTTCAATGGCAAAAACTGCTCAGGGCAGGCTTTTTTATACCCGAGACGAAGAAATTGGATTCTTTGCTTAAAGATTTTCAAAGTAAGCACGTGCATATGGCGATCGTAGCCGACGAGTACGGAGGAACCAGTGGCCTGGTGACTTTGGAAGACCTCATTGAAGAAATTTTCGGGGAGATAAACGATGAATTTGACGAAGTAGCGGTGCCCTATCAGAAAGTTGATGACCGTACTTTCGTTTTTGAAGGGAAGATTTCACTCCATGATTTCTGTAAGGCCATGGAACTGGATCCTCAATATTTCGATGATGTAAAGAGTGAAAGTGAATCACTAGGTGGACTAATGTTGGAATTGCACCGATCAATGCCAACCGCTGGTGATAAAATTTCTTTTGATCGGTTCATTTTTACAATCGTCTCAGTAGACGAGAAGCGGATAAATCGAATTCGTGTCATGATCACTGATGCCGAAAACGGTGAAGACTAGACGCCTGGCATGGATGTTGTACGCCCTGTGCTTTGCGGGGGCTTGCTCACGTAATTATCAACCTAAACCCAAAGGTTACAACCGCCTGTTGCTCCCGAACGCAGCATACCAATTGTCTCCCGATACACTGCCTTACCAGTTCGAATATTCTAAACATGCAAGATTAATGAAGGACACTTCTTGGTTTCGTGAGAAACATTGGATTGAGATTTATTACCCTGAATTGAAGGCGACGATCCACATTACCTACAAGAAGTTGAATCACAACGACACCTTGTTGAAGGAGTATTTGCAAGATGCCTACGTGCTCACCGCCAAGCACCAGATCAAGGCGTACGCCATAGAAGAAACGGTAATGAAAACCCCTAGTGGCAAGACCGTGGTGGTGGCTGAATTGGATGGTGAAGTGCCCAGCCAGTTCCAATTTACAACGACTGATTCACTTCAAAATTTCTTGCGGGGCGCGTTGTATTTTTATCTGCCGGTACAAAACGATTCCCTTCAACCCGCCATCGAGTACATGAAAAAGGATGTGATGCATCTGATCAATACGCTGGAATGGAAAAAATAAAGTGTTGCCTGAAGTGTTGAGGAGCTAAGGTGTTGAAGTGTTGATGTTGTTTTGCAGCTTCATCGAATTAGAAATTAAAATTAACTTGATACCTAAATGCTGATTCAACTTCAGCACTTTAACAGGTAAACACGTAAACACTTCAACACTTTAACAAGTTGCCATCATTCTTTGATACTTCCATCGAATTCTTAAAAGGAGTGGGTCCTCAGCGTGCCTCGCTGCTCCAAAAAGAACTAAAGATCCATACGTTTGGCGATTTGGTGCAGCATTATCCATTTCGTTATGAAGACCGCACCAAATTCTATTTGATCAGGGAAGTGAACGAGGAGATGCCCTACGTCCAGATCATCGGCAAAATCGCTTCGATGCATATAGCAGGAACTGGGTTTAAGAAAAGACTTGTAGGACAGTTTTCCGATGGCACGGGTACGATAGAGCTGGTGTGGTTCCAGGCGATACAGTGGGTGTTACAAAAGATCAAGCCAGGCCTTGACTATGTTGTCTTTGGCAAACCCAACCGTTATGGCAAAAACCTCTCCATTGCTCATCCTGAGGTAGAACCCGTCAGCACGCGTGCTGAAAAAGGTGGACTCCAGCCGGTCTATCCGCTCAGCGAAAAGCTTCGATTACGACACATCGACAGCAAGTTTATTTCGAGACTCGAGCAGGAACTTCTGCGCACAGCACAGCCACATATTCGCGAAACGCTTCCTGACTATCTCATGAAGAAGGGCAACCTACTAGGCAAAAAAGAAGCTGTACTTAATATTCATTTCCCTGAGAACCTGGAAAAGCTTCTCGAAGCACAGGGCCGATTGAAGTTTGAGGAACTTTTTTACCTGCAACTACGCCTGTTGAAAATGAAACTCGTCCGTTATCAGAAATTCAAGGGGCATGTATTCAGTGACACCACCATCCTCACAAAATTTTATAAAGAGTATCTTCCTTTTTCCCTCACCGAGGCACAAAAGAAAGTCATACGTGAAATCTATCACGATATGAAATCTGGTCACCAGATGAACCGGCTTTTACAGGGTGATGTAGGCAGTGGCAAGACCATTGTGGCATTCATTTGTATGCTCATGGTGGTGGGTGCCAATGCGCAGGCCGCTCTGATGGCACCGACCGAAATTCTCTCACAACAGCATTTCAATAGCCTGAAGAAATATGCTGATGCAATGAATATTTCCATCGGACTGCTTACCGGCTCTACCAAAAAGGCGGCCCGTAAAATCCTTCACCAAGGACTTCAGGATGGTTCGCTGAAAATTTTGATCGGTACACATGCCTTGTTAGAAGACGAAGTCAAGTTCCATCACCTTGGTTTGGCCATTGTCGACGAACAACATCGCTTTGGGGTCGCCCAGCGTTCGAAACTCTGGCAAAAGAATGCCATCGTGTATCCCCATGTGCTGGTCATGACAGCCACACCCATTCCCCGCACCCTGGCAATGACTTTGTATGGCGATCTCGAGGTTTCTGTAATTGATGAATTGCCGAAGGGCCGCAAGCCGATAAAGACGACGCATCAATATGATTCGCATCGTTTACAAGTAAACGCTTTCTTGAAACTGCAAATTGAAGCCGGCCGACAAGTGTATGTGGTATATCCTCTAATAGACGAGTCGGCAAAGCTCGACCTGAAACACCTCATGGATGGATATGAGAGCATATCGAGAGCTTTCCCAGACTATGCTATCAGCATCCTTCATGGTCAAATGAAACCCGAGGCCAAGGATTTCGAAATGACCCGATTTGTAAAGGGAGACACGAAAATCATGGTAGCCACCACGGTAATTGAAGTGGGAGTGGATGTACCCAATGCATCAGTGATGGCCATTGAAAGCGCGGAAAGGTTTGGTCTTTCACAACTTCATCAGTTGCGAGGCCGGGTAGGAAGAGGGGCTGAACAGTCGTACTGCATTTTATTGACAAGTTTCAAACTTGGTGCAGAGGCAAGACAGCGAATGGAAACGATGGTAAGAACAAACGATGGGTTTGAAATTGCAGACATGGATTTGAAACTGCGGGGGCCGGGTGATCTGATGGGCACCCAGCAGAGCGGGTTGCTGGATTTATTGATTGCTGATCTGGGAAAAGACGGAAAGATCCTGCACAAGGCGCGTGAGGGGGTGATCGCGATACTCAACCACGACCCCGAGTTGATTAAACCTGAAAACCGGGCCATTCAGGAGCATCTGAGGGTACTGCGAAAATCTGCGGTCAATTGGGCGAAGATCAGTTGAACTCAAGCAATTTAATAGGTTACGTACTCCCTGTTTTAAGGTATACGCCCTACTGCATCCTCTTTCTTGGCAAAATGAAAAGGTTATTAGTCGTGACATAATGGAATTCGCGGCTCAGGGCTTGCGCGCGTTGGAGTTCACTGATTATTTTTTTAATTTTCACATCACAATCAGTTGTTTATGAAGAAGTTATGGAATTGGTCGAAGGTGGATCACAGAATGCTATCCTGAAGAAACTGCGTGAGTATGCTGAAAAAAATATAAGCCACTTGACCAGGTGTTTATCTTTTTTGCAGGTCATGGACAATTTGACCAGACCTTTGGTGAAGGTTTTGTGGTAACGAAAGAATCTTTGGCCAATGATGAAGGTAAAACATCATACTTATCCCATAACCGTCTGCGCTCCATAGTTAACAATATACCTTGTGAGCACATACTGTTGGCGATGGATGTTTGTTTTGGAGGAACATTTGACCAGGCAATCGCGCATAGAGGGTTGGATGAGGAAGGGTACAAAGAAGCAAACCAGGCGGAGATGGTCACCAGGAAGCTGACGTACAAGACACGCAGGTACCTTACTTCCGGCGGGAAGGAGTACGTGTGGGGATTTTTTAAACTGTAGATTTGACTTTCAATAACGCGGAACAATGAAATTCGGAGCTTTCCTGGTTTTACTTTTTGCTTGCTGCCAATCTGCATTTTCCCAATCTGGCCACTACTTCCTTTCCCATTACAAGCCCGGAAATGATAATTTTAGTTACCTCAGTTTTGATATTCAGGTCGACCATCATGGCATTTTGTATTTCGCCAATCGGTCTGGTGTACTTCAGTTTGATGGGCGAACCTGGACCATGGTGCCGATCAACGACGGAGTGTATACGTTGGCAGTGACAAAAGCCGGTGAAGTATTTGCGGGGGGACCTTCAGGTTTTGGAAAAATGGGGCTCAATGATAAAAACCAGTTGGACTATTTGTCTCTTTCCGATTCCCTCTCTGGAGTTAAGAATATTTTTACATCGTGTCCGCTGGACAATGCCGTTTATTTTTTGAGTGACAACGTTCTCGTCAAACTTGATTCCCCCGCCGCGAAACCCCGTGTTGTTCTTAAGGCAAGCCCGGCGCAAGGCATATTTACCGGCATGTTCAACATAGGAAGCCACCTTTTTCTAACGACTGAAAAAGATGGTCTGAAGATGTTGGAAGGAGACCATTTGCAGCCATCCAATATTCCGGACCTTCAGAACTTACAACTGACTTTCAGCGAACGATCAACTGACACGAAGACAGATTTGATTGCCACGGAAGACAACAGGTTTTTTTTGTACAAGGAGGGTCAGCCATTAAGTTCCTTCAGACCGATGGATTCTGTCTATCTCCGTTCCAATGTTGTCGCCAACTGCACGTGGGTCACGGAAAGAATGATTGCTATTGGCACGCTTCGCGGCGGAATTGTATTTGTTGACAGTGAAACAGGCGAGACCCTTGAGATTTCAAATTATTACGCCGGTTTGCCTGACAATGAAGTCTATGCACTTTTCACCGACCGGGACCAGGGAGTGTGGGTGGCGCATGACTACGGATTTACACGTGTGGCCCCATTTCTTCCTTTCCGGACATTTAACCACTATCCGGGGCTTTCAGGGAATCTTCTTTGCGTTCAGTCCTATGAAGACCGGGTTTATGTAGGAACCACGTTGGGACTATTTCTGCTTACAAGACAAGAAATATTTGAAGCTGAAGATTACAAAACCGCAAATGTTCTGCGGAGTAGAAAGTCAATTGAAATTGTGAGGAGCGGGAGTCGAGGCAGCCGGCAAATGCCGTCACTACAAAAGAATGCAAAAGGAAATGACCGTAGACCTGTTCGTAACTTGAAGGGAGTGGAATATGTGTATAAGCCGGTTTCCGGAATTTCAGGGAAGGTGGATCAATTAGTGGCTGTAGAAAATAAATTATTGTGCGGTGGAGTCGGCGGGGTTTTTGAGATCGATGGGTTGTCGGCTGTCTCTATAGACCGGGAACCGGTGAGGACAATTCTATACTCAAAGAATCTCCAGCAGTTATTGCTTAGCACTTACACTGACAAAATAAGATCCTTCCGGTTTTCCAATAATGGTTGGCAGGAAGCTGAATTTCCGGATTCACTTTCAATCTACGCGGACTATCTTTTTGAAGACAATTTGCAAAATCTCTGGATTTGCGGCCTGGATCGTGCGGTGAAGATTGGTATTGAGGAAGGAGAAATTCTGGATGCTGAATCGATCCCCCTTCCCCACACCTCAGTGGACAAGACCGTGGGGCTGGCGTACGGCCAGGAAGTTTATCTTACTCAGAAGGGAGAATTCTATCACTACGCCAGCTTTAAGAACACATTCGTCAAATATGATTCTCTGCCCGACTCCAAAAAATACTTTGCCTCGTCCGGCTACTTCTGGTTCTATGACGGGAATAAGTGGCGCACGATAGACCGGAGACTGCAGGGATCACTAAAGACCGAATGGCTTAAATTGTTTCAGGATATACGCTTCCTGGCTCCGGCCGAGGTTGGCAAAAGTCTCTGGGTGATCCCTGGCTCCAATGAGTTGTACAAATTCATAAGTGATAACAGTGAATCTTCGATTCTTGCGAACCCTCTTTTTCTGAAAGAGGTAAGGGGCCACCAGTTGAACTTTGCACCAGGTCAGCAATTGAAAGTTGAAGAACAGGAAAGCGCCTTAACATTTGAGTTTATTCAACCGGAGTACCTAAGCTTGCAGGCCGTAGAGTACCGGTATTGGGTCAGGGGCCTTCAAGCGGGATGGTCTCAGTGGTCGGCATCAAATAACGTTGTCAATTTCCCATTCCTTCCTCCCGGAAAATACATCGTGCAGATGCAATCGAAGGACCTTTTTGGCAAGATCACCGAATTTAACAGCGTAGACTTTAACGTACTGCCGCCATTTTGGAAGAGGTGGTGGTTTTATGCCCTGGAATTTTTGTTTTTTGGCTCCTTGGTGGTCTTTTCGCTTCGGCTTAAAGGGACAAATACGAAGTACCGCTACGTAAGTCGTTTCCTGTCAGCGCTTACGGTCATCATGCTCATCCAGTTTATCCAGACTGTGGTTGCATCCACCATTTCCCTTAAGAGCACACCCGTGGCCGACTTTTTTGTGCAGGTATTTATTGCACTTTTGGTGCTGCCCGTGGAGGAATTTTTGCGCGGGAGGATTTTGAGGGCTGATGAGAAAGGGAACGATATGAATTGACTATCCAATTGCTAAATTCACTCCTTAAATAGA
>JAYWDR010000417.1:0-3867 GCA_043779735.1 Cyclobacteriaceae bacterium
GCCTGAGTGCGCAGGTCACGGCCACGATCAACAACACGCTTATCAACGTGACAGGAGTAGACCAGGTAGTGGTTTACACGGTGACGCCGACGGGCAGTGCGAGCGGGTGCACAGGAGATATTTTCACGGTAACAGTGACCGTCAAACCAGGGCCGGTAGGAGTGCCCCAAACAGTCATGACATGTAGTGATGTGGCGGCAAACTATAATTTACTAAATAACATAGCCATCTTAGGAAACAATGTTGGAAGTACGTTTAGCTGGGTAGCCACTGCCCATCCGAGCGTGGGGGGAGAGAGCACGATTTCTGTTATAGGCCCAATCATTACCGACATCCTGAACAATGTTACCAACATTGATCAGACTGTTTCTTATTTGGTGACGCCAACAGGCGTCAATGGATGTCCAGGCAGTAATTTCATAATACAGATTGTTGTTCATCCGGAACCATTGGGAGTCACAGCAATTGCTCCAAAGATATGCAGTGGATCCACTGTGAACTATGACCTGCAGAATAATGTCAACGTGTTGGGAAACGTTCTCCCAGCAACATTTACATGGGCTGCTGCATCTAATCTGAATATCACAGGCGAGAGTACCAGTCTTCAAACCACTTCTGTAATTGCTGATTTATTAGTGAACACAACCTTTGTTCCTCAAACTGTTGTGTACACTATAACACCGACAGGCACGAACGGTTGTCTTGGGAATGTGTTTACGATAGATGTGACGATAAATCCCAAAGCTCAGCTTACCGCCGGTCCGGATCTTGCCATTTGTCAGAATCTTCCTTCTCCACCATCAGCTATTGCTTTACAAGGCGCTATTACCTATGCTCCCAATGGAGTCATATGGACCGGTGGGGCGGGGGTATATTCTCCCATCTCCCCAACAAGCCCGACCTCGACTTATACATTTAATGTGTCAGAAGTAAATACCAATGTCACATTAACTTTTACTGCAGCAGACCCTGACGGCCTCGGCCCCGCCAACCCTTGTACTGCAGTCTCAGATCAAATGATACTTGCAGTCAACCCGCAACCTGTAGTCATATTTAGTGGCTTGCCACCCATTATGGCAGAGAATAATGCCCCTGTAACCTTAACTGGTAATCAGATTGGCGGGTTATTCACGATTGCCCCAATTACTTCTAATATTGGCAGTACAGTACCGAGCCCAGTTGACAAGGCTTCCTTTGATCCAAGCGCTGTTACCTTGGGGCCTAATACGGTGACCTATACCTTCACCAATCTAAACGGCTGCACTAACTCCTTTTCTCAGGGTGTCATTGTAAACCCAGTAACAGCAATTGACTTTGCACTTCAATATAAGAGCGGACCGCTGAACGGACAATTTGTTGCTTTGAATGGTACTGGTGGATTCGAACTTTGTGGCGACAATGGATCAATCATGTTGGTAGGTAATCCTGTTGCAAGTTCTGGGTTCGCCCCAACCTCCTTCTTCGCTGTGGGACCAAATGCCGCAACCTTGAATGCAAAACTTGCACAGATTGGACCAGATTATTTCATAGACACCAATGGCCTCCCATCAGATACCTATACGATCCAATACACCTATACCAATGCACTTTTTGCTACGAACACTTTTGTGAGGTCAATGAAGATTTACGCAACGCCAAGTGCGATTATCGCAAATCTCCTGAATAATTGCATCGCAGCAGCAATCAATTTCAATGATGGTTCAACAATTCCACCAACACCGTATCCGACAACGATAACCAACTGGAGATGGGATTTTAAGGACGGAACCATTAGTAACATGCAGAATCCAAGTCACTTATATATTGTTTCCAACACGTACAATGTCAACTTGATAGCAACTACTTCTCAGGGCTGCCCTGGCTCTACCACACTGCCGATCCGTGTTGGCGACGTACCAATAGTTGATTTTGATTGGGCAGCAATCTGTACCAATGACCTAACCAAGTACTTGGACAAAACTAGCCCTGGAGCCATTAGTACGATCCTAACCTATACATGGGACTTTGGAGACGGAGATTTGTTAACTGGACCGGCTGGGGGAAATGTCCCAGGTGGAACGCATGGCGGCAGAACCATTGGTACATACAAAGATCCACAGCACAATTATGTGGTGAATGGCACCTACAACACCAAGCTGACTGTTGATACAGATGATTTGTGCAATAATTCCAGAACTCAGCCTGTGTTTATTTTACCTGCCGGAACCACGGTCGCACCTAGTCCGATTCTTGCGTACTTCAAGGACTTTGATATTGGCCCTAGTGGCTGGATTTCCCAAGGGCTGAAGACCGCCATTGGACCGCCCGCTGTTATTAGCCCCGATAGCTGGAAGCATGGAATCCCGACTGGATCGACCATAACGTCTACAACACCAGCATGGTGGACTGGGAATAACGGTAACACCTATAACGCGTCAGAGCAATCTGCAGTGAATGGTCCATGCTTTGACCTCCGTCAACTTACCAGGCCTATGGTCTCATTGGATTATTGGTCTGATGCGGAGAAGAACCTTGATGGCACTGCTCTTCAATATTCGATTGATGGTGGTCTCACCTGGAATATCATTGGCCCACCAACCGTCAGTCCAGATGAAGGCATTAACTGGTACAATGGTCAGATCGTTCAGTCGAATCCGGGGCAACAGCCATTTGGTAGCAATGGCTGGACTGACAAAGTAGGAGGTTGGAAAAATGCCCGCTTCAGTTTAGACTTGATCCCCAAGGTTCCGCTTACCCTGCGCAGTCAGGTGAGGATACGGGTTGCATTCTCAAGTAACAGTTCGAACGATCCTTCCAAAACCTTTGATGGATTTGCGTTTGATAATGTTTACGTTGGGGATAAGACCAGAAATGTTCTGGTTGAGCACTTCACAAACTCAACCCTTCAGGCCAGTGTGGATGGAGATACTTGGATTGATAATTTGTATCAGGACCAACTTATGTTCCGGGGATTTTCCGATTTTCATGACATCCAATATCATATTGGGTTCCCCAATCCAGACCCTCTCAATGTGGGCAACCCGGCAGATCCTGCTGCCCGCTCTTTATACTTGGGAGTTTCTCAGCCTCCGGCAACCATTATGGATGGTGTTGTAGACGGAGCTAAATTCAAAGGCAAATACACAGATCTGAACCGGGTGGAAATCGATAGGAGGGCTCTGAAGGAACCGCTGTTCGATTTGCAATTGCAAGAATTACCGACCAGTACTAATAACCTCATTTCTGTGAAGCTTACAATCACAGCCAGGAAGGCTTTCAATTCACCATTGATAGCTCAAGTGGCATTGGTAGAGAATCAAACAGGCACATTCAAAAATGTTTTGCGCAAACAATTGTTTGGTGCTGATGGTGAAACTATTACTCTTGCATTTACTGCCGCCCAGACTTTGTTCAAGCAACGTGATAACGTTGAAATCAATGTACCCATTACCAATCCTGGTCAATTGACCCTCGTGGGCTATGTACAAGACAAGAATACCAAGGAGATATATCAAAGCGTTGTGATGGCAGCTTCGAACAAGCAAGGGTCTCCGATTGTTGGCCTGGAAAACCCAGTCACGCCTACAACCCTAAATGGGATTTCTGTATACCCGAACCCTGCCAAGGGAGAATTTTATTTTGGGCTACCCGATGGTCAAAGCTCAACGGGATTCACCTGGAAGCTGATTGATCAGCGTGGGATTATGCTAAAGACGGGTGACTTTGAAGGACTAATTAACAACACCAAGATGGTGGATATTACAGGCCTTGCCAACGGAATTTACATCGTAGTGCTTTCAGGCCCTGGAGGCTCTCAGGTATACCGGAAAATAGTGGTGTTGAACCAGAATTAGGCAAAATTGAAATTCAAGTTTAATTAGGTTTAAA
>JAYWDR010000418.1:0-26012 GCA_043779735.1 Cyclobacteriaceae bacterium
GCCCTGCCAGATTAAAAGTCACTTGGTCTCCAGTTTCACAGGCTTCATTTGATCTTGCTTGCGACAACTCTCATTGAACCATGTAATTACCCGTTCACCAATATCCTGAATGAACTTGGGTTCCTGGGGACCGTGAGGGGTGCGTGGGTAAGAAACCATTTGTGTTTTTACGCCAAGTCGCTTCAACGCGCCATACAATTCCTGCCCTTGAGAGATGGGCACGCGCAAATCTTTTTCTCCATGGATCACCAGCGTAGGTGTCTTCACATTTTTTATGGCAAACATGGCTGAGTGTTTCATGTACTGGTCTGTGCGGTCCCACATCTCACCACCAAAATAGTCAGGGATAAAACCTGGAATGTCAGCCGTGCCAGTGAAGCTGACCAGGTTAGTAACACCCGCCCCAACCATTGCGGCCTTAAAGCGATTAGTTTTTGTAATGATCATGGAGGTCATGTAGCCCCCGTAACTCCAACCCGTTACGCACAGGCTGTCAGGGTGGACTGTTCCATCTGCAATCAGTTTATCTACACCTCCCATGATATCGTCATAATCCCCAAAGCCCCAATCGTTGATGTTTCCTTGTCGAAAATCGGCTCCATACCCTGAACTGCCGCGTGGATTGGCACGTAATACGGCATATCCTTGTTGTGCAAAGGCCTGGATGGGATACACTGAACCTGCGCCTGTATAATTTTGTGTGAATACCCCGGCAGGCCCTCCGTGAATATTCAGCACTAACGGATATTTTTTTCCCTTCTGATAGTTGGCGGGATAGGTTAGCAATCCTTCAATATCATACTTCCCGTCTTTCGACTTCCAGGTAACGACTTCTGTTTTTGAAGGCGACATTTTTGAAAAATCCCCGTTTACGTCCGAAAGTTTTTTCGATTTTGAATCTTTCAGGTTCATCACCATCACATCGGGGGGTGTGGAAGCATTTTGATAGATATAGGCCATTGCGTCGCCACTCTTGCTGAATGAAGCGCTGCCATAGACACCATCGGCCGGGGTGATCATTTTGGATTTACCATCCAAGGGAATAGAATAAATGACGCGGTTGGTCTTAAACGCTTCTGCAAACAGGATGCTCTTGCCATCTGGTGTCCAGTCCAAAATTTGAAGACTTTGGTCAAATGTAGGAGACAGTTTCCTGGACGCTCCACCTGCTGCTGGCATCAGGTATATATCCTGACGCCCTGACCAGCTAATTTTTCCTCCATCAGAACAATACGCCAACCACTGTCCATCCGGTGAGTATTTTGGGTTGACGTCCGATCCTTTACCGGATACAATTGATTTCACGGCACCGCTATCGGCCGGAACAGATGAAATATCTGAAGTAGTCCACAGGTCCAACGAGGCATTCATCTGGTGCGTATAGGAAACGGTCTTGTTGTCGGGCGACCAGGCCAGATCCGTTACATGAAAACTGCCTGATGTCAACCGTTTAATCGGGTAGGTTCCCTTTATATTTTTTTGAAGCGAGACTGTATAGAGGTGCGCGTTCTTATACTCATCGGCCACCACCATGTCGCGCTTTTCCAGGCTATCCTGTTGTTCTTTTTTGGTCTTTGCATCTGCCATGATAAAGGCAATCCGTTTTCCATCCGGTGACCAGGCATAGGCACTGACGTTGTTCTTCATTTTAGTGATTTGCTGCGCCTCACCACCCGCCAATGAAATAATGAATAGCTGGCTTTTACCCTCTTCACGGGATGATGTAAAGGACAGCCATTTGCTATCTGGCGAGAATTGAGGGTTTTCCGAAGACTTCTCGCCAAATGTAAATTGATGGTTGGCGCTGCCGTCAGAAGCCGCAATCCAGATTTGAGCAAGAAATTCCGATTTCTCACCCTCCATTTGAGGAGTAGAGACCGTATAGGCTACATTTTTACCATCGGGTGAAATGATAGCTCCGCTCAGGCGTTTGTAGTTAATCATGCTGGCGGGAGTCCAGGCCTTTTGTGCCAGCACAGGAAGAGTCAAGCCAAATAGGACGGCAAAGAGTAATTTTTTCATATCTGATGGGTTCTAATCACGGAAGGTAATGTGAAAAACTCATACCATCAACAAGGAATGATCATTAGGCACTCTCGCAATTTTCACCTTGGCAATACGGCCCTTGATTCCGATCTTTATCCAATTCAATATCAATTTGCATGAAAAAAACAATGACCCTGCTTTCATTTCTGATGATCATGACATGCTCCTTGGCTCAAAATCAATGGACCGCCCAACAAGCCAACACGTGGTATGCCAAACAACCCTGGCTGGTTGGCTGCAATTTTATTCCAAGTACGGCCATCAACGAATTAGAAATGTGGCAAGCCGAGACCTTCGATGCAAAAACCATCAGCAAAGAACTTGGCTGGGCGCAAAATCTTGGTTTCAATATCGTGAGGGTGTATTTACACAATCTTCTTTGGGAAAACGACAGGGCAGGATTTCTGTTACGAATCAATGACTTCCTTAAGATTGCGGATCAGCATTCCATCAAGGTAATTTTTGTTCTCTTTGACGATTGCTGGCTGCCCAATCCAAAAACCGGCAAACAACCCAACCCCGTCCCTGGCGTACACAACTCAGGTTGGTTACGGGCTCCTGGACCGGCCCTGGTCGCCAATCCTGACAAATGGGAATTTCTTGAACTGTACACAAAGGATCTGCTCATTCAGTACAAAGACGACAAACGAATTTTAATGTGGGACCTTTACAATGAGCCTGGAAATAGTGAGATGACAGACATCTCCTATCCTTTTATGGAAACCGTATTTCAGTGGGCGCAGTCCGTCCACCCATCACAGCCATTCACTTGTGCCCTTTGGAATGCTGACGAAAAGTTCAAACGATACAATGAATTTCAACTTAAGAACTCGGACGTGATTACTTTTCACAATTACAGCGAGCCGAAAAATATGGAAAAAGAAATTCTCCGATTACAGAAACTTGGGCGGCCAGTCATCTGCAGTGAATACATGGCCCGCACCAATAACAGCACCTTTGAAAAAAATTTACCCATACTCAAAAAATACAAGGTGGGCGCTATTAACTGGGGGCTAGTGAGCGGCAAGACGAATACAATTTACCCCTGGGACTCCAAGGAAGGAACCCCCGAACCAAAAATCTGGTTTCATGACATTTTTAGAAAAGATGGAAGTCCCTTTGACGAAAAAGAAGTGGCATTGATCAAAGGGCTCACAAAGAAAATACAATAAGATGAAAAAAATCCTTTCGATCTTTTTGGTGATAGGGTGTACTTCCGGGCAACCCAATCAGGCATTACGCACAAAACTGGATTCCTATTTTTTGGGCCAGTTCCCCGTGGGTCAACCCGGGGGCGCGGTTCTAGTGATGAAAGACACCACCGTCATTTTTTCCCAAGGGTATGGTGTCGCTGACTTAAGTACCAAAGAATTGATCACCAGCAAGAGCCTTTTCAATGTGGGCTCCATATCAAAGACATTCGTTTCGAATGGCATACTGATATTGCGTGATGAGGGTAAACTTTCCCTCGATGACAGTTTGTTGAAATATTTTCCGGAATTCAAAAATAAAGCTCTTGCACAACGAGTAAAAATAAAACACTTACTGACCCATACGTCGGGCTTGCCAGACAACCGTGAGGTGAAGCAAGACTCCGTGTTTTACCTTACTGCCAATGATATGGAAAATTGGTATCCCCTCACACAAACCGACACACTTGAATTCGAGCCTGGATCAAAGTATCATTATTCCAATCCATCATTCAACGGCCTGGCATTGATCATTGAACAGGTAACTGGTATAAAGTGGCAAAGTTTCATAGCTGAAAAAATATTTCGTCCTGCCGGCATGACCCGCAGCACCATTACCGATGGTGCTCATCCGGGTTCTGGCGTATCGCACGGTTACTCGATGATTCAAAACCAATGGCGTGAAGATGATTATGGGGAAGAACCGACATTCTGTGCCGCCGGAAACGGAGGCGTGTGGAGCTCGGTGGAAGATTTGTCACGTTATGAACTGGCCTTGCGAGGAGGAACATTTCTGGATCCAAAATCCATAGATGAATCAGCCATGATCAAGAATTTTGACAACTGGTCGGACCAGCAATCCCCGTTCATTGGCTGGTCATGGTTCATTGGTCAAAATGCTGACAAGTTGAAAACAATCGGTCACACAGGCAGCCAGGGTGGCTTTGTGGCCAATTATGTTTCTATTCCTTCAAAGAAGATCCTGCTGGTCATCTTGTGCAATTCGCCACGCGATCTGGGTCCTGCCACCGATCACGTAATGACGCTACTGAAGAGTGAATTATACCTGGATCGGTAGAAAAATCAAACTGTGGCATCCTCCACTCATCAAAATTGATTGCTGCAAATCCATCTACATGTTTTGAAATACATTATTCTTTTTACTTTTAGGAGTTAACACCAGCCTAACCTATCACATTCATGAGTTTATTTATTAAAAAGCCTTTAGAGCAAATGATGGCTCAGGTCTCCGAACCCGGTCAAGGGCTGAAGCGTACGTTAGGCCCTGGTAACCTGATCGCCTTAGGTATTGGTGCGATCATCGGCGCCGGACTGTTCGTACGTACTGCCGCCGCCGCAAGTGATGCAGCCGGCCCCGCCGTGGTAGTTTCCTACATGATTGCAGGGATCGGCTGTGCGTTTGCCGGTTTGTGCTATGCCGAATTTGCATCCATGATCCCCATCGCGGGAAGCGCCTACGCATATGCCTACGTTACCATGGGAGAGTTCATGGCGTGGATTATCGGCTGGGCCCTGGTGCTCGAATATGCGCTGGCTTCGGCTACCGTTTCCATCGCATGGAGTGAATATTTAAATAGCCTTCTCGGAGGGGTCATCCCATACCAATGGTGTCACGGGCCATGGGAGACATCAGCATTAACCGGCGTTCAAGGACTCATCAACTTGCCGGCCATTTTTATTCTTTTGATTCTCACTATGCTGCTGATCAAGGGCACACAGGAATCAGCAACCGTCAACGCAGTCATCGTATTCATTAAAGTTTCTATTGTACTTGTTCTCATTGGATTTGGCTGGGGGTATATCAATGAAAGCAATTATACACCGTTTGTGATTCCAGATGGTCTGGCAGAACATGAAGGATGGAACAGGCATGGCTGGGGCGGCGTGCTGGGTGGTGCTGGAATTGTATTTTTTGCTTTCATCGGATTTGACGCTGTCTCTACTGCTGCTCAAGAGGCAAAAAATCCAAAGCGCGATATGCCCATTGGTATTTTAGGCTCCCTTCTGATTTGTACCATACTGTTTGTTTTGTTTTCCCATGTATTGACTGGCATTGCGAACTGGCAGGAATTTAAGATTGCCGGGAAGGAAGCATCAGTCGCCTATGCGATCAAGACCTATATGCATGGATTTGAATGGCTGGCGACATTGGTCACAGTCGCGATACTTGCAGGCTTCTCATCCGTTATTTTGGTGATGCTGATGGGCCAATCGCGTGTGTTCTATTCCATGTCGAAAGATGGATTAGTACCCAGTGTTTTTTCACAACTTCATCCCAAGTTCCGCACCCCGTTCAAATCGAATATGATTCTATTTGTATTCGTATCCCTGTTTGGAGGCTTCGTGCCCGGAAGTGTGGCTGGTGATCTCACAAGCTTTGGCACCCTGTTCGCGTTCGTACTAGTGTGTGCTGGAATTTGGGTGATGCGGGTTAAGAATCCAGAGGCGGTAAGACCTTTCAGGACGCCTCTGGTTCCTCTGGTTCCAATCCTGGGAATGTTGATCTGCTTAGCACTCATTCTGGCGCTGGACTACAAAACCCAATTGTCTGCCTTGGGCTGGTTGCTATTCGGCCTGGTGATTTATTTTCTCTACAGCAAAAAGAACAGCGTACTCAGACGAGGCATTTCACAGCATTAAAAAGTCTCTGAGGCTAATTTCTATTGCCAACTCTAATCAGTTGGGCTTTCGATAATGAACTTTCCCCGCAGATTCATGCAGATCCAATACTCGCAGATCAATGCACCCAATATCTCCTATTTTTCTTAGTTCACTATTTCGCTTGTGATAGTAAGACTGGTACTACTTAATTCAGTGCGGTACTTCCGCAAGGGCCGCCATGCCACACCTGAGGTGGGGGCCCCATCGTTAAAACTGAAATTCGATCCACAAGACGCATCGGTCATGAAAAGCTTTGAAGAATGTACGTCTACTGTCGAGCTTGCTTCGTTGGGGTGATAGGAACAATTGCGCTCGTACGTCAGGTAGGTTGTTGAATTCTTTCTGTAAATGATAACGCCCCTAACACCAGCACTGCCTACTTCCTTATATCCACCATCTTGGGCGAGACTCTGGTATTCCGGAAAAGAAAGATTGATGACCAGATCAGGAAAAGGAACTATGGGAATCGGATCGTCTGAGAGATCACGGCTGCAACAACAGAGAAGCAGAAAAACCAAAAGAAATGCTCGGGGAAGCAACCGGTTAAATTGATTTTTGTTTTGGCGAATATTCATAAAATCCACGGCCTGTCTTTCTACCATAGTGTCCTTCGTCAACCAATTGCTGCTGTATTCGGCTGGGCTTGAACTTCGGGTCTTGTTGAAATCCTCTATAAACTGATTTGGTAACGGCCAGGTTCGTATCCACACCAATCAGGTCCATCAATTCAAATGGTCCCATTTTAAATCCCGCCGATCGCAGCAGGGCATCAATAGCAGGAACCCCCGCTGTCTTTTCCTCCAGCAACTTCAGTGATTCTACATAAAAATGTCTTGCCACCCTGTTAACGATAAACCCGGGGGAATCTTTCGCCAATACGCAAGTTTTTCTAAGTTGTTGACAAAAATCTTTCATGGTTTGCACCAGGGCAGGATCGGTGTGAGCACCGGAAATAATTTCTACCAATTTCATACGGTCCGCAGGATTAAAAAAATGCAGTCCAATGGCACGTACAGGGTCTCTCAGGGCGCTGAAAATTTGTGTCACCGAAATAGAAGATGTATTCGTAGCGAGAATAGTTTTACCCTCATTGATTTTTTCAAGCTGAGAAAATAGCTCCTGCTTAATCTCCAGTTTCTCCACAGCGGCTTCAATAACCAGGTCTGCCTTCAAAGCCGTTATCTCACTTACGGTATGGATTCGGGAAAGCGTGTCTCTTTTTTGTTCTTCGGTACATTTCCCTTTCGCCACTGATTGGGCAAGGTTCTTAATTATCACCTCTACTGCAGAAATAAGTTGCTCCTTGTTTACATCAAACAATAAGGTAGTAAATCCTGAACTGGCACATACCTGTGCGATGCCAAGACCCATGGTGCCTGCTCCAATCACCGCTACGGTGCGGATCACGACTTTCATATCACCGCTTTGAATTGCTTCAAAAAGCGAATATCATTTTCGGAAAATAATCGGAGGTCATCAATTCCATATCGCAACATGGTTACTCGTTCAATGCCCATTCCAAAGGCAAAGCCCGTGAATTCTTCAGGAACGATGCCGCTATTTTGCAGTACGTTGGGGTGTACCATTCCCGAACCGGCTATTTCCACCCAGCCAGTTTGCTTACAAATGTTACAGCCCTTGCCATGGCAAATCAAACAGGAAATGTCGATCTCAGCACTTGGCTCAGTGAATGGGAAAAAAGAAGGACGAAGACGTATCGTGGTGTCCTTGCCAAACATTTCCTTGGCAAAATGATACAGTGTCTGTTTCAGGTCGGCAAAACTCACATTGCGATCAATGTAAAGTCCTTCCACTTGATGAAAAAAGCAGTGCGCTCTGGCTGAAACGGCTTCATTGCGGTATACACGGCCAGGCATAATAGCGCGAATGGGAGGCCGTTGTTTTTCCATCAAACGAATCTGCACATTGGATGTATGCGTGCGCAGAAGCATATCCGGGTTTTTCGAAACGAAAAACGTATCCTGCATTTCCCGGGCCGGATGGTTTTCAGGGAAATTCAGGGCTGTGAAATTATGCCAGTCGTCTTCAATTTCAGGACCATCAGCCACATTGAAACCAAGCCGTTCGAAAATTTCTATTATCCTGTAGCGGGTCAGGTTCAATGGATGAAGGCTCCCGATTTTACCAGGAATTGGGGGCAGGGTCAAATCAATATCCACCTGGCCTGTGGAATCATTTGAACTTACAGTTTCTAGCCATGTTTTCAAATTCACTTCCGCCAGCTGTTTGAGCTCATTCAGAGGCTTCCCCGTTTCCTTCTTTTTTTCGGAAGGCAGCAGTTTCAAATCATCAAACAGTCGCGGGATGATTCCCTTACGGCCTAAGTACTTAACTCGGAAATTTTCCAATTCTTCCGAAGTCGCCGGCTCAAGCTTCTGAATCTCTCTTTTAAGGGCTTCTATTTGCTCAAGCATTTGTTTGGGAATTAGATATTGATTGCTGCTGCCGTTTCAATCCGAAACTCATCAGCAAACATAACAATATGGCAATTGGCAATACGATAAAATCAGGTTGGGACTTAAGCAGCAACGCCAAAGCAATAAAAAAAATATTGACTCCAGCGAGCCATTTTACGGTACCGGCATGTGTAAGCCCACTTGCCAGGAGCCTGTGGTGCAGGTGTTTGCGATCAGCATGAAAAGGGGACTGCCCGTTTCGTATACGAAGAATAATTACCCGAAGGGTATCAAACAGGGGAATAATCAATACACAAATGCTTGTCGAAACAGAGGCACTAAACTTAACAGGTTGACCCTCTGGTAACTGAAAATTGTAATTGATGAATCGAACCGCAAAAAACGACAAGATTAGCCCTACAGTTAGAGCTCCCGTATCGCCCATAAAAATGCTTGATGGTTGCCAGTTAAATAATAGAAATGCCGCCATAGATCCCGCAAAGGTTAACGCCAACAGGCTTAGGTAGGGTTGACCTGCTAAATAAAACCACACACCAAAGAATAAAAGTGCCAGAAACCCAATGGTCCCGGCCAATCCATCAATACCATCGATAAGGTTGTAGGCATTGGAAATGATGATTACCGTAAACAAGCTGACGATGTACATAACAGGAAGCGGGAAACTACTCTCCCCCGCCAAACCGTACAAAGATCCCAGCGTAACGTTGTCCAAAAATACCAACACGAATACGGGTAAGAACTGGCTAAATAATTTCTGTCGCGGGCTCAAAGCCAATACATCATCACGAAGGCCAATTAAAAACATGAGGGCAACGGAAATAAAAAAGTACTTCATGATGATCCACTGCTGGAGGGGTAAGACCATCAATAGTGCAATAGTTGTTCCAACCATGATGGCCACCCCACCCATGGAGGGTACAAAATCTGAATGTATTTTATGGGTGCCTGGAGAATCAAACCATTTCAAATGCTTAAAAATCTTTATGATGACCGGAAAAAGCAGGAACGAAATCAAAAAAGAGATAAATGAAAAAATTACGATTCTTGTGAGAGGCATCATATCAATACGCCTTTTGACTGCCACGCAAAAGCTCAAAAATCGTTTGGACTATTATTTTGATGTCCAGCAAGAAAGACCAGTTTTCAATGTAGAAGCGGTCTAGTTTGACTCTATTTTTCATATCACTCACATCCCTGGTCTCTCCACGATAGCCTTTGCTCTGGGCCAATCCTGTAACACCTGGTTTAACAAAATGTCGCGCCATGAATTTGCCAATCACCTTCGCATACTCTTCAGTGTGCTTCAGCATATGAGGTCTTGGGCCCACCACTGACATCTCCCCACTCATCACGTTCAAGAACTGAGGCAACTCGTCCAGGCTGGTTTTTCTCAGGAAAGATCCGACCAGAGTAATACGAGCATCATCGCGGGAAGCCTGCCGATGGTCCGCATCATCATTGACATGCATGGTCCTGAATTTCAGGCACCAGAATTCACTGTTATTCTGGCCTGTCCGGCGTTGACGAAAAAATACCGGACCTTTTGAATTCAATTTTATAAAAAGGGCAATTATTGGAAAAAGCCATGAAAAAATAGTCGTAAAAAGAAGAGCCGAAAAAATCATATCAAATACGCGTTTTACGACTTGATTTCTACGGTCGTCCAATGGTATGGAGGTGACATTAAGTACCGGAATGTGATCATAGCGCTCCAGCTCAAGACCCTTGAATGAAAATGCACGATAGTCGGCGATCAATTTCACTTTGACAAACTTATCCTCACCAAGATCGATGATCCGTTTTATCGCTCCGTACTTGATATAAGGAAGGCAACAATAAATCTCATCGACTATGTGAGTCTGTAAATAATTTTCCAATTCATTCAATTTTCCTAAAATTTTCGGGTGTTGTTGAAAATCGTCGAAGAAGCCAATAAATCGGTATCCATGTTCAGGGTGCATGCGGAAGAAGTATTCCATTTGACGCGAAATGGCCCCATACCCGATCACGATTACCGTCCGGAAATTGTATCCTCGCGCCCGGTAAATCTGCAAAAAATAAAAGAACATGAGTCGCCACAACAACACAAAAAAAAGGAATGCCAGGTACACCAACGGCGGGCCCCATTTGTGCACTAGCTCAAAGTCCAATAAATAGATGGCTGTACAGGTGACCAGAAAATGCTGAAATACGCTATAGATGATTTCACCGATGATTTTCACAAAAGTGAATACCTGGGTAATCTTATAAGGATTAGTATAAAAAATGATGATCAGCCACGAAATATTCAACATCATTAAAAACAGAAACCATGACCGATCGCCCGTATGAACAATAAAGTGACCCGTGAAGTAGAGGGCCATGAAAAGGCCGTTTAGGGTGAGGATGTCACCCAGAAACACTAAAGATTTTAAGTACCTTGAAAACCCGTATCGCATTGCAGCAAAATTAACTTAAATCAATGAATACTACTGTGAATCAGGTTAAACTCACTTGCTAAATGGGTCTAAAGTCATTCTTTCGGACCTACCATATTTCAATTTCACTCCTGGCCATTGTCCTTTTGGCAATAGTGTTAAGGCTTTATCATTTGGATTATCAGAGTCTATGGGTTGATGAAATCGCATCCATGAACGGAACAGACCCCGGCCTGCCCCTATCCTCCGTTATTGCTTATAGTAAATTCGAGCAGCCTCCCTTGCACTTTATTCTGCTTCACTATTGGTTCAAGCTGGTACAATTCAATGACTTCAACGGAAGGCTGTTAGCATTGATTTTTGCAATACTCGGTATTGTTGCCATATTTTCCCTCGCTCGAGAGGTCAGAGACCAGAAAGCAGGATTGGCGGCTGCGTTGATAACTTCTCTCAGCTACCTGCATATTTTTTTATCCAGAGATGTAAGATTTTATACTCTCCTTTTCGCGCTTACCGCATTGTCATACCTATTTTACGTGCGCGCCGTCAAATCTACCAAGGTCTTTGATTTTATTTTCTATTCATTCTTCACAACCTTGATGGTATACACACACTACTATGGATGGATCGTCTTTGCGTCACAAGGAATTCTTTTTTTTCTTCTGGTGCTGTTGTACCCTGTCAAAAAAAGATTTCTTGTCTCGTCAGTTCTTTCTGGCCTTTTCGTTGTGTTGTTGATCAGCCTTTGGGTTCCGGTCCTCCTTTCCGATACCCGTATACAGAATTGGTGGGTACAACTCGAGTCATTCTATTGGCCCATCAAGTTTTTTTACGTCTACTTCAAAGACGTATTCTCAAGTGTCGCCTTTGCTTCGATTTTACTATTCTATTTATTGACGCTTTACAGAACATTTAGATTGAATGGCGCCATAGACCGAACAGATTTTTTGCTGCTCGGATGCACCGTGTTAAGCTTCCTGATACCGCTGACCTACTCCTTCATTGCACAACCTATCTTCCATGTCCGGTACTCCATTATTGCCTTACCCACCTTAATTGTATTAATTGCCACGGGGCTCAGGCTACTGAAACCTTCCCTCCAAAGAATTGTGCTGATCACCTCTTGTTGCACCACGCTCTTCAGCCTGATCATGATTGAAGAGTTTTATGTTAGACTTACCAACGAGGACTGGAGGGGAATGATTAAGGGAGTAATTGAGTCTGCTGCGCCCACCGATGTCTTTCTAAGTGATAAAGAGTGGTATTGCAACTACTACTTCAAGAATTTCGATAGTAGTTACAGGGCCATTTTCCCATCACAATTAGATCTTGACAAACAAAAACCGGCTGGCGTTTGGTTCCTGGAGGGCTTTGATGTAAGTCCACTCGACTCTGCGGAGGTCACTCTTCTGAAAAATGGTTATGTGCGCAAGAAAACTGACAGCCTATATCGCGCAAGGGCGACGTACTATTTTCTCCCGCCCTAGGACCGGCCTCATCAGATTCCTTCTGAAAGCTTACTGAAAAGTTCCTCATGCTGCGTTACAATAGAGTCCCAATTATATTCGGTCTTGACTTTTTCCCGGTTCATCTCAGCCATGTTGGCCTCCTCAGCCTGTCGCAACATTAACAACTTTTCCAATAACGCGGTTATGTCTGCCGCAGACTTGAAATAATGGGCTCCTTCGGCCAGGACACTTTTGTTGAACGGGTTATCATGAGCTACAATAAAAGATCCACACGCCATGGCCTCGAGGAGCGAAGGATTGGTCCCTCCTACTGAGTGTCCATGGAAGTAGGCCAGAGAATAGTGTCTTAGGGAATCCAATTCTAATTTATTATAAACCCCACCGATAAATCGTATGGAGCTTTCAGCATACTTATTCTTCAAGAATTTTCCGTACGATGTCTCGTGATTCCCCACGATAATAAAGGGCCTTCTTACGGACGAGGACAAATACCCGTCTAAAATTGTCTCAATATTATTTTCAGGCTCCATTCGGGCCACGAGAACATAGTATTCAAACTTTACTATTCCATACACTGAAAGGAATTCAAGGTTGAAATTTTCAACAAGGTCAGCGCCATACGGGATGAAAAAGGATTCACGGTTGAAATTGACACGATAGTACTCCTGAATACCAAGGTTGTCTGATATCAGAAACGGCGACTCGGTGACCGCAATGTTTTCAAATCCTCTTATCAGCCACTTGGTTAACCCACTCCATTTTGATCTCTTATACTCGAGTCCGTCCATATTGGTGATAACCACAGGCTTCTTTCTATTCCTCACATTAAGCGCCATCAAAGAGAGCGCCACGCTATGATACCCTGCTTCATAAACAATGTCAAAATCCCTGGATAGGGCATCCTTCAGGCATAAGAAATCATAAATGAAATTAGCCGCGCCCCCCAGTATTTTCTCAGGACTGTATTTCCGTATGAGGGTCACTCCATTAAACACATCCCCTTTGAAGGGGTGGAAGGATGGGTTATACACAGTCACCCGATGGCCACGGCTCACCAGCTTCACGGAGATGTACTCTGCGAATTGTTCATATCCTCCATAATTGTTGGGGATGCCTTTGGTGCCGAGAATTGCGATCTTCACTGAGTCAGGAAATTAGGCTTTAATATCTAAATTGCATTCTCCGAAAAACTGTAGTGTTCATGCTCCTCGAACTCAAAAATACCAAAAGCGTACTAACCTGGTTGATTTGTTTGTCCTATATAGGCATGTTTTTCTCGATTCGGATAGGCAACATAGCCTTAGTGCCCTTGCTGGTATTCTGTTTAATCAGCGTTAAGCCTAAAGACATCCTGCACACGTTACGTGAGAATGCCTTTTCCAAAATAATCGTGGGTCTATTTCTCCTTCAGGTGATAGGGCTTTCGTATACCAGTAACATCAGTATGGGTCTTTTCATGTTGGAGAAAAAGGCAAGTTTTTTGTTAATTCCGCTCCTGGTGCTACCCCTCCTCCAAAAAGTCGCCATAGATAACCGTATTATTTTCTTGAGACTCGGGTACATAACTCTTCTGAGCAGCCTGGTATTACTATGCATCGCTGTGTACAAAATGCTGGTATTGAAAGCTCATAATGCATTCTATTTTGAGAATTTTACCTCTATTCATTATGTGTATTACTCCCTGTACTTTGCAATTGGTTCGCTGCTTCTCATTGATTCTCTACTTGAAACGCTCCTAAAAAGGAAGTACGGATTCCTCATCCTCACGCTTCTATTTGTGTATTCTTTAAGCATTCAGATTCTCGTAGGTTCAAAAACCGGAATCATTGGATTTTGCCTTGCTTCCATTTTTCTTCTCTACCAACAAATTGCCAATAAAAAGCTATTCGCAATTTCAATTCTTGTGTTCTTCATCTCTACCGCACTGATCCTGTATTCTAATGATACTACGCGCAGCCGGTTTGTTGGATTGACGGAAGATGCCTCTGTGTTAACACAAGAAAATCTGGCAGGTGATGATTTCGTTGTTACAGGCCTAACCCTTAGGCTTCTTTTTTGGAAAATATCCCTGGCTCACTCCTGGGAAGATCATCCCTTGCTTGGTGCCGGAACTGGCGACGCTCAGGATTACATCAATTCATTGTTAACCCTTCCTAAAATTCAATTAAATAGCTTTGTCAACTTTGATAGCCACAACCAATGGGTCTTCACCTTTGTTCAACTGGGATTGATCGGCATCCTCGGCATGGCATGGCTGTTTGGAAAATATTTTAGGGAAGCGTATAGAAGCCTGGATCTAAAACTTATCAGCTTTCTGATTATTACTTTAGGTTTTAGTCTGTCAGAGTCAATCCTTGAATCGAATAAAGGCATCATCTTCTTTACCTTGTTCTTTACAATTTTTAGTGTGCCCTACAGCAGTACCCTACCAGGTCTGCCTGACAGTCAGAAAGCATCTCAGTAAAACTTTATGTAGAGAGCAGTCTGGACTTTACCACGTGGGCTGGTGTGCCCATCGCAATAGAATTCGGCAGAATCGATTTCGTAACGACTGAGCCTGCGGCTATGATACAGCCCTTGCCGATGGTAACGCCATCCAGGATAGTGACTCCGGCGCCGATCCAGCAATCGTCACCGATGACGACACCTTTTCTTGACTCGCCCTGCTTTCTAATCAGCTGTGACGGATCAGCATAATGATGATTCTCTGAAAATATCATTACCTGGGGACCCATGATCACATCATTGCCTATCTCGATCCCTCCTTGTCCTCCCAGGAAAGACTGTGCCCCAACGGCTGAGTTGTTTCCAATGCGAATGCCTGTTCCCTTGTTGGCGATTACGCCAGTGCACGAAAGAACAGCATACTTTGCAATGGTGACATTATTACCAAATACAATCCCGTTTTCAGACAATGCGTTAATGTGAACTCCGTCCTCAAGGATCAAACTCTTCCCTCCTTTACATTGATAGCCGTGGTGTATCACTACTCGTGCACCACAAAAGACAATTCCCTCGGTCGAAATCTTCAGCTTAAGGAAAGTGCCGCGCACAATTTGCAGAAATCTGTAATAGCCGATAAAAAATAACTGTCTACCTGAATACCGTTCATCCAACTTGTAAGCAGGATCGTTTTTTAGTCTTGCTATGATTTTCTCAAGTAACACTCTCACGATTTGTTCATTAGGCATGATTTCATACATTCAATGGTAGTTCGCGCTGCCCGATCCCATGTAAACTTTTTTGCCTGCCGCAAACCCAATTGTTTTTTTTCCTTGTAAAGTTGCTCATTGCTCAATAAACTATCAACAGCAGACGCAATCTCTTCTGGCCTGTCAGGACTAATATAATTTCCAGCCTCGCCACACACTTCAGGCAATGAGGTTGTTCGCGAGACGACCACAGGAATACCGCAAGCCATCGCCTCTAAAGGCGGCAATCCAAAGCTCTCTGCATAGGAGGGAAAACAAAAGACGGTGGCACAAGAATAAATCACGGACAACTCCTTGAAAACGGCACCGGTAAAATGAACTCTTCGCCCAATCCCCAATTCCTTTATGACATCAAGGTGGTTAGATTTTTTCCAATCATCAGCGCCGACGATGACAAGAGGGATTTCCTTGTTTTGCAACAATGGAATAGCTCTCAGTAAATTGTCCACATTTTTCCTGAGATTCAGTCGACCCACAAATAATATGAACTTATCGGGAAGATCAAATCTATTTACTACTTGTAATACTAGTTCTGAGGGGAGCATCTCACGCGGGACAAAGCCTTTATCAACGCCATGGTAGGCTACAACAATTTTCGCCGGATCATCACTGAGCTTGAATTGAAGCAAACGCTTCTTTTCTTCTTCTGACACTGTCATAATAGCATCCGCTTTTCGAGACAGAAATTTCAGGGGTGACAAATAGATCCGCTCGTAAATCGTGTAATACTCGGGATTTGACAAAAACAAGACGTCGTGGACATACGCAACAGCCTTTCCATGCCCAAATGGAGAGACAAAATTTTGGTACAGAATAACATCCAATTGATATCTATGAGAATACAGCGGCAGAATGAATACGTTTGACAGCAGATTGTTTCCCGCCCAAACATAACAGATGTTCACGTTCTTCCTTGGTAGCGCAAACGCTGAGGTCTTATGCTTACAGTTGAGAAAAATATAATATTCGTTTGAGTCATCAATTGCCAACATGCTGTCGACCAGACCCCTGATCACTCTCTTCCCGCTTGGAGGGCCTTCAAAGTACCACTTGGCATCAATTCCTATTTTCATATAATCCTGGCCATTGGGTCAAAATAAATGTAACAAAAGTAACGAGTGCGGCCAGAATGGAGCTATTAAAGAGAGGAGTCGCTTTCAACGAGTCAGGGTGTTTCTAGTGAGTGAAGGAAGGAACAGATCAATTGGTCGCCTTGTCATCAGTTTCCCTTTTACATTTTGCAATAAATGCCATATTGATGGCCCAAAAGATATAGGGAAATGAAATCCATAGGGGAGATGACAACAATGAACTGACAATGATCACGATGTTGCCACCGATAAATCCCAGGATCATGCTCTTCTCAATAGCGGTATTCGATATCTGTTTGAATATTCTGAAGTTCGCGAGAAGGATAGACCCAAAGAGACCCAGGACGATCATAAACCCGATAATGCCAGTATCATGCAAGGATTGAATCCAGGTACCTGTGAGCCATCCCGGTCCGCCGAATTGCTCCTGGTATTCGTTTGCATAAATATTAAAAATCCTTGTTTTAGCAGAAAAAGTGCCGTTGCCAATGAGTGGACTCTCACTCAATCCATTCATACCGATGCGGTAACCCTGGACTCTCCCCAATCCGCTTCCACTGGTAAAGTCAGTGAGCGTCGACACTCTGCCTTTTAAAGCGATCTTAATACCGCTGGTGTCAGGCAAAATAACAATTAATGCTACACAAATCAGTAAAAGCGCCACGAAGTAGTTTGTCAAAGATATCAATAGCTTGATTCTTTTAGATAAGACAATTAGAAATAATACTGCTGCCGCGACGCCGATATATACTGAGCGTGTATACGCAAATAGAATGGCAATGCTAAGAAGTAAAATTGTACTTATTTGCGCCGTTGACTTCCTCCACAACAAATAGACGGAAAGATTAATACACAAAACAGTCGCGGTTGTAATGGCAAACATATTAGGCTCTATTGCAAGCGACTTAATGGAAGGAACGGGGGATTGCAACGCCTGTATTCCAGCCGTGCCCAATTGACCGTAAGAAGTACCTATATTCTCACTTCCTGTAAGAAAAGCAACCACCATGCAGCCTAGACCAAAAAAAGCCGAAATGGCATTGAACTTCATTAACCTGTTTATTACGCTCACGTAATCGATCATAAATTTCATTACCCATCGCATGGTGGTATAGATGACTACATATGTAAAAATGGAGAGACAGCCTTTAAGCGATTGAGGTTTATTGGGGGAGATAAGTATGGAAGAAACTAAATTCGTAAGAAAGTATAAATAAATAAATAGGGATGTATAGTCAGTAAAGAACACCGGTATCTGCAATCGATTGGTCGCAGAGCCAATGAACAGCCATGCAAATAATAAGAAGGCAAAGATTTGTGACAGGCTCAAGCCATAGGATTCGCTACCCAATTTTATTCCGGAAGTAAAGGAGCTTAGGATTAGAATACCAAGTAGGCCTTTGAGAATCAGATCTTCTTTTGTCTCGTTCATCCTGCAGGTAGAAAGCCGTTTCTTTACTTTGATCTAGTTTGTTCGCTGAAATTTCAAACGAAATCCCGGGGCCTTTTTAGTCAAGGTAATCCGCTCATTTGAACTCTTCTTTGTAAAGATAGAATAAGACATGCTGGATTTTTCTGAATACGTACCATTCAGGATTCTCTCAACAAAAAACGACACAAAGAAGAGGGGTTTCAGAAGCCTATACCAATAAGGAAGGGTATCATTAAACTTTGCTTTCTCCTTATCCGAAATGGGGTCCAGGCTTAAGTTCGAACCAGAATATGTAAATACGGCAAAATATCTTCGAACATGAACCCCTTTAAATCCATTACGCATTACGCTATACATGAAAATGACATCAGCGATCGACTTATATGATTCATCGAACCGGCACTTTAAAAATACTTTGCGGCGATAGAATAAAGTACAGGTGGTCGTGTACAAATAGTTGCTAAAGAAATATTGCCATCGCGGCTGAAAAGATTTTCGATAAGCCATCATCGCTCCATCCTTGTCAATGACCAGAAAATCCGCTGCCAGAAAATCTGTTTGGGGATTCTCATTAAAGTAGGTCAACACGTATTTAAGCACTCCTGGCAAATACTGTTCATCGCAATTTAATTGACCGATGATTTCGCCTCGCGCCATGGCCGTGGCCTTGTTGAGGGCATGATACATACCGCGGTCCTTTTCGGAAACCGTCACAATGCGTTCATTGCCTTGAAGCCACTCGACCGTTCCATCCGTCGATCCTCCATCCATCACAATATGCTCATGGGCCACATCCTGATCCATCACCGAAGCGCAGCACATCGGCAGATAAGCCAACATGTTATAGCTAGGGGTAACAATAGAAATTTTAGGAGTTTGACTTGCCATCGTTATTTATTCACACAAATTATCAGTACAAACACTGATTCCCTAGAACTTATTCATCACATCTACCACCCGTCCTACATCTTCCAATGAATGGAAATACGAGATCGGCAGACTGAGTGTCGTGGAGTGAATCTCTTCCGAAATCGGGTAGGATTGCGTACCAAAAATCCCTTTCATCGCTTTCTGCTGATGGGGTGGCACGGGATAATGAATTTCCGTCATGATCTCATGATGCAACAGGTATTCTTTCAGCTTGTCTCGTTGAGGATGTCGCACATTGTATATGTGGTACACATCATGATAATCATCGTGAACGGCCGGTTTGACAAAATCTTCCCGCAACTCTTTTGAATAGATCCCCGCGAGCATTCGTTTGTGGTTATTGATTCGATCAAGTGATTTAAGCTTTACGCTCAAGAATGCCGCCTGCAGTTCATCCAGCCTGGAATTGACTCCGATCAGTTCATTATAGTATTTTGCTTCCGAACCATAGTTACGAAGCAGGCGTGTCGTTTTTCTCAGATCCTCACGGTCCGTGGTCAGGCAGCCCCCATCCCCCAAGGCACCTAGATTCTTAGTAGGGTAAAAACTGAAGGCGCCAAAATCTCCAAAGGTACCCGCCTTCTTTCCCCTGAATTGTGCTCCGTGGGCTTGCGCGCAGTCCTCAATAAGTTTCAGCTTATGCTTACTCGCCAATTGACATATCTCATCCATCGAACAGCATTTGCCGTAAAGATGAACCGCCATGATAGCCACTGTCTTTTTCGTGATATTCTCCCCGATACGGGTAGGATCAATATTATATGAGTGCATGTCCGGCTCTACCATCACAGGTGTAAGCCCGCAATTCAAGATCGAAAGAATTGTTGCGATGTAGGTATTAGAGGGTACGATGACCTCTGAACCCGCCTTAAAAGAAAACGATCGCAGCGCCAGGGTTAAGGCATCCAGTCCATTGGCTACCCCTACGCAAAAGGTAGAGCCACAATATCGGGCGAATTGGTTTTCAAACTCGCTTACTTGTTTTCCAAGGATAAACCAACCACTCTTCAACACATCATCCAATTGATGTTTGTAGTCATCAACAAAAGGCTGATTCAGCTTGTGAAGATTTTCGTATTCAATCATGGGTAAGGTTCGTAGATATAATCCTCTTGGGCAAAATATTCTGACGCCAACACCATCAGAATAGCATCCTTTGAAAAATTAAACATCTGATGCCAATCTCTGGGCTCTAGGATCAGGCACTTGCCCGGGTGATCCAGAACAAATTCGGTTTTTTCGTTTCCATTATTATTGCGGATCGTACATTGTCCTTTCAGGCAGATTGCTGCTTGTATCGTTTTATGATGCCGGTGCCCGCCCCTTACAGAATCATCTACACCATAGATATAAAAAATCCGTTTGATGTCAAAAGGGATCACTTTTTCTATCACCGTCAAGTTACCTCGCTTGTCCGTGTGCGTCTTTAAATCGATGAGCCTAGCCACTGATGGTAAATGCTTTTAGGTCGATTACGTTATAGGAGCCTTTGATTTTTCTTCTAATATTAGTCAAAACCCGCCAACACTCCTTTGCGAACGACTCCCAACCAACTTTCAGGCGAAATTGAAATCGCTTTTCAAGCTCCTGATCCATCTGTAAAACACATTTCAAGTAATTCCGGTACATGAGTTCTACGTTGGAGAAATCAAGATCATAGTATCCCAGATCTGCCTTATAATTCCTCAAAAATCTAACCCAATGAAAATGATAAAAAACCAGGGGAACACTTCTGTTGCTCTTATCCGCCACCCGAAATCCGGAAGCATCGACTTCAAGGTTGTATTGCTGTACGTTCCACGGTGCCACCCCACCACCCAGGTGCTGAAGGACATGAACTTTTTTAAACCGAGTCGTCCAGTCATCGAGGTATTTCTGATCACCAAATTTGCCATCTTCCATTCTGTTGAAACACCATTCGATGCATCGATCCCTCCACCATTTCAAAACGGTCATTCCGCTTTCATCATTTTTGAAGGTAATGAATTGGACACAATAGATGCCACTGGTCTCAGACTGATCATATTCAGGGGTATACCGGTGCTCTGTAATCAACACTGAATCATTTGCCAGTTCATCCAGCAGCACTTGCGGATTTGAAAAGAAGGAGAGATCGGCATCCAGATAGGTGCAATCAGGCAAGTTGAAGTTCGACATGCAATGGTGGATTATCGAAGGCGTACAGGTCCAGCAATACTCTCCTCGTGTCCTGGAGGACTTAACCCGAAGCAATTCTTCCGTTTCGAATTCAGCCATCGGTATCACGGTGACATGATCCAACTTCAACTGAATTAATATTTCATGAGAAACAAGGTCAAACGGGAAGATGTATAAATGAAAATCGGGGCAATGTTTTTTCAGAGATTGGTACATGGCAAGTCCTCTGCTCAGATAATGACTGTCAAATAGTGTGCAAAAATTCAGCATTACAAATAGGATATCAATTTACCAACTGCCTTCTTTAGTAGTATCCTTGGCCAACCCAGATTATTTCGTCTCATCCTACCAAGAGCCGATTCCTTCAATTCCAGAAAAAAAGGATCCTGACTGTTCGAATAACCCGCCAGGGCGACATCCAAAGCAAAACCAAACTGTTCTTCAAGCCAGGCAAATAGGTAAGTCAGGAGGTAGGTCCTCTTGCTATAGGGTCCCTTATCCAACGAGTTCAAATAAGTTACCTCTGCCCAACCCGGAGACTTCATCAAGCTGTGGCGCCAGGTCTTTTTATGAATCCATGAAAAATTGCCAAGCTCACCTGGAGCAATTCGGTGGGCTCCTTTTACTTCCATGCGGGACATGTAAAAGCGTTGCTCGTGCATATAGCGAATTACTTCGTGCAATTTGTCTTCGCCTTTGTAGGCATCTATGATACCTGGTTCGAACTCGGCAATCAGTACGTTGCTTCTGATAGTATCAGGCAGGCTCTTGAACAACCTTAAATCCGTTCCTTGCGTGTCTGTCTTGAACCAGTCAATGTAATGCATCCCGGCTTCCTGAAGAGCTGTCTTCAATTGTATGGCTTTCAGTTTTATTTTCTTCTCCACATGAAAAAGCTCTTCAAAGGACCACGCTTTCAAGCTTTCAAGGTCCGGCTCAAGCGCGCTGGAACAAAAGGGGGATTTTGTCAGAAAAAAGTCTATTTCGTTGCTTCCCCGGTCTGTTACCACACTATTGAATACGATCAGTTTCTTAAACGTGTTGCTCTCCTTTTCCGTAAAACCCATTTCACGGCTATCGGCATCGAAAGCGATGCAAATAGAATGTTTTGCTATTCTTTTCCATTTCGCATGTAACGCACCAGAGGCGCCGATATCGATTAGGACCGGTGGAGCTGATGCAACCGCCTGGTGGGACAATATTTTCTCAATGACATCCATTATTCCTTTCTTTTGAAAATAAAACCCTCATAGATTATCGTTTCGTTATCAAGATTAATTGAAAGTTGAGATTCAAAATTTTCCACCATTTCGTAAGACTTGAAAGCTTGCAGGAAAACGGATTTGTCCAAAATCCAGCAAGGATAGGATCCAGTGTAAATAACAGGATCCACCTTTTGAACAGTAATTCTGTTTCCACCGTCTTTCACAAATGGCATATTATCCACCACGATAAATTCGGGATTTAGCTTCATTACCCTTTCAATCATCTCAAAAGGTTGGGCAAGGTATTGCAGAACGCAAGAAAATAACACAACCTGTGGTGTTTGCTTGGCAAAGCACTGCTCCAAATTTTCATAAAATTTCAGTTCTTCGTTGCTAAAAAAACTATTCCCGTTGTCAACAAATTTTTGCTGCTCAACGACACTCCAATGAACTTCTACCAATCCATCGAAAAAATTTCTATTTTGAAAATAGGTGCCTCCCAGAGAACCACCAAAATCGAGCACATTTAGTACTCCCTTGTTTCGGGCTGCTGCCCACATGAGCCCGGCAAGCAAAGGCCACGAATATTCTATTTTATCAAACACGACAGAATCGCGTTCAAAGGCTGCTTCGCCATTTTTCACTTTCAGCAATGCCTCCTTCACTTTATCTGCAATAATAGCTGAGTCGTAGCCTTCTGAATGGCGCAAGGCCTCCTCCCAAGAGCGGTAATTGCCAAACCAACCATATTTTCGTTTGAGCTTCTTAAAAAAGGTAACGAGTATGGGCGGGGTGATTTCTTTGATCAGTCTCGACATGCTGGTGCGTTGGTAAACGACTCAATAGAGGGATTCAATATATTCCAATCTCTTCGTTAACTTCCTGGCATGTGGGCTCTTGCTTTTCTTCCAGTAATCCGCACTGCTGTTCTCCAGCATAAACAATATTTCCTCCCCCTCCATCCCTCGCTCACTTCTCCAAATGACGTGCTTTGTTCTTCTGGTTGACCTCTCTTCTAGCTTAATAGTGACTACAGGTGAATCCTTTTCAATGGCGGATAATATGTCAGAATTGATTACCTGCAACCACAGGGAAATTTGTTTCGGGGACAAGCTTGCAAGGTTATTCTCAATTTTCTCAATCTTATTAATAAACCCAATCATTCGGAATTCCTTAACCCAGGCAGTAAAAGAATGCACCGGGTAATTATGGTACTGTCGCTCGATCAATCCGCTATTTACCAAAAAGGTAGTTTGCAAAACGCTTTCACTTAGAAAAAGTCGGCCAATTTTCTTGCTCTCCTTTTTCAACCAGGTGCTTTCACGCGTATTCCCATCCGGAAGGAAGAATGAACTCTCACCGTCTCTCCAGGAATACAGATGGCCTTCTTCTGATTTCTCAATCACCCTATTCCACGGCCGAGAGTCGAACAAATGAATTGAGTCCAGATAGGCGTTCGTCAATAGCTCATGAAACGGAATGCACTTTATCTCAGCTCCAAAAAGTCCTCTAATCAAATAAGGTTTGGCTGGAAGGCGCAGTTTGATTTCATGCTTAAATCGCACCGGGTTAATAAAAGTACCTTCTACATTTGATTGAGCCAACCCAAACAACTGCTCATTGGTGAGCATAAATTCCGGAGGCAAGAAATAGTTCGTGAATGACCCGAACTCTTTTGTAAGAACCTTCTTGCCGACGTCGAGGTTCTTTTCGAATCCGGCCCTGTTACGAAGTAATCCTATATCATGTGAATAGGGACGCAACAAAATTTCAAAGACTCCGCGATTCTGATTGATCAGCTCGATTGCCTCCGGATTAAAACTCGCGATATCACTGACTGTTGCGCCCGTGATGCCCAATGAAACTTTCTTGTTATGCTGTAAATAGGAAGAAAGCCACTGACAAAAATAGGAGCCTTTGCCACCCTGAAGAATTTCAAGCCACCAAGCAGATGATAAGCACGAGGCATCTGCATTTAAGTTTACAACGTCAACGAGGCTTTTCACTTACCAAGGCGGTTTCAAAATCCTGAGAAAGTTCCAGAAACTCTCCAAATTTTATTTCATCTACAGGAATTCCGGATATCCTTCTTTCAGTTTCAGAGATTTTTTCAGGATCACCAGCGACCATCATCGGCTGAGCGCCTTCCAGTCTCGGAAGATTCCGAATATCTTCAACAATGTGCTGAAGTTTCTCTGCAAAAGTCTTCAATAAAATAAATTTACTGACGTCTATGGCCATAAAGAAATGACTGATCTTCCTTTTGACTTCGATTGGTGACGTGTACATAGGTAATATATCCTTGCTGGTCAATCCCCCCATAAGCACACCGCAGAGGATGTCCACCATCATACCCAAACCAAACCCCTTATAGTCCCCGATGGGACTCAAACTTTTGGCCAAATGAGGATCAACAACAGAACGGCCATCCTTGTCAAAAGCCCAATGAGCCGGTATCGGCGCATTGTTTCTTCTATAGTTGTTTATTTTGTTCCATGAAACCAATGAGGTCGCCATGTCTAGGCAAAATGGCCCCTCATCTGCCAGCGGTGCCGTGAAACAGATTGGATTGGTGCCAAAGAATGGTTCCTTGCTGCTATATGCTTTTACCAGAGCATCACCGTTGGTGAATGACAACCCGATAAAACCTTTCTCGGCAGCACGCAGCGCAAAGTAGGCGGCGGCACCAAAATGGGTTGAATGCTTAACGCCTACGGCAGCGATCCCTGTTTTGCCTGCCAATTCAACTGCCAGGTCGATGGCTACTGCCCCAGAATGATGCCCGAATGCGTCGTCCGCTTCAATCACCGCTGCAGATTCAGACGTCATCTTGATTTCAATTTTGGGATCTTTGGCGATGCGTCCTGACTCAACAGCCCTGCAATAGTAGGGGAACAGATTAATGCCATGAGAATCAACCCCTCTCAAAGATGTCGAAATCAAGGAATCAACCACATGCTTAACCGAAGTCCCATTAACTCCTCTTGCGAGCAGTTTCTCGTTCATTTGATCATGCAGAATCTGATGATTGAGGAGCAGCATACTACTTTGTTTTTTGCCAATAAACACCCGTCCAATCTACCGTCCTAATCTCGTCTTCGATTCCACGTTCTGCCCGAAAATCAATTACTGCTTTCCTACAGGCCTCCACGCTGCCATAGTCATCAATGATAATGTAACCACCAATTGAAATTTTGTGATACAGTGCAAGAAGGGCGTCATTTGTAGATTCGTACATATGCCCATCTAACCGGGCAACTGCCAATTTCTCAATAGGTGCATTAGGCAAGGTATCTTTGAACCACCCTTGTAAAAATTTTACATGGTCATCGAGCAAATTATATCTATCAAAATTCTTCTTCACTTCTTCCAGGCCAACAGCAAGAAAATCGAATACCGAATAACGATCGTCCACATCAGCGTCAATAGTCGCGGGGGGACACCCTTCAAAAGAATCTGCTACCCACACATTCCTATCGCTAACATCGTGGGCTTTTAATACTCCTCTCATCATGATAATACCGCCTCCACGCCAAACGCCTGTTTCAATAAGATCCCCCTCAACATTGTTCCTTATCACGTTTTCCACGCAGAACTGAATATTGTTCAATCGCTTCATTCCAATCAGGGTTTCAGGATACCTGGACTGAGTGAGCCCGTTTAGAATACCATCCTCATCCAGCTTTCCAACTTTCATCAGGACCAGATGTTTCTTTGCTAGAATGCTATTTACAATCCTCCCT
>JAYWDR010000419.1:0-3856 GCA_043779735.1 Cyclobacteriaceae bacterium
ATGACCCTGAAATCTTATTGCTGGATGAGGTCACCAACCAACTTGACCCGCACACGGAAGCTGAAATAGTTGAGACCCTTGAAAAAGCTGCTTCAGGCAAGACAATCATTATGATTGCGCATCGCCCAGATCTATTCAAACATTTTGATCATGTATATGAATTGATCGATGGGACCGTTCGGGAGATGGCGCTCAATGCTTTATCTCCAGCATCGTAATGGGGCCCCTGGTAAGTATTGTTATCCCTACCTATAACCGCTCCTATTTTATAGGTCAAACCATTCATACGGTGCTTGCACAAACGTACCCCTCGTGGGAACTACTTGTTATTGACGATGGGTCAACAGACAACACAGCAGAGGCTGTTGGCCAAATCAATGACTCAAGGATACAATACCACCGTATGGAGCATTGTGGTGTAATCGGGCAAGTAAGAAATTACGGAATGAAGATGGCGAAAGGAGAATACATCGCCTTTCTCGACTCAGACGATCATTGGCGCAATGACACACTCGCTTGTCAGCTATCCTTGCTTCAACAATTTCCGGAAACAAGTTTTGTCTTTAGCAACGGAAATGAGTTTGGCGAATTTGCTGTGATACAAGCGGAACAGGAACCATTATTTGTTGGAAACGTCTTTCTTCCGATCATCATGGAAAATAGATTCTGCCTCTTTGTATCCTCCTGGCTTGTTAAGCAGGAGGTATTTTTAAAAACCGGTTGGATTGATGAGTCACTTCGGATCGGCGGCGACGTTGACTTCTTCCTGACAATGGCCTATTCTTTTCAAGGCATATTTACCGATGATCGCCTTGTGAATCACCGGAAGCATCAACAAAGCGCCTCGGTAGACCTTGAGGTGGTGGCTTATGAGGAACATTGCCTGACTATGAAAAAGTTCTTGAAACTGAAGTGGCTGACGAAACCTCAATATGTGTCTGTGGTTAGTGATTTACGTTATAAAATGGGCTTTCTGCTTCTTAATAGAAAGAAAGCCTTTGAGGCCGCCAACGCTTTTGGCGAGTCTATTTCACTAAGGCCTGCTAACTATAAAAGTTGGATTAGGTTTTTACAAGCGGCCGTTCGCACCCTTACTGGTTAAGTGTCGTACAACTCCCTGGTTCTTTCAGAAGTCCAATGTATAGAGTGGGTCATTGTCCATTCAAAAGCATTTTGTCTAAGTTCATTCATCCTGACTTTATCTCCCAGCAAATCTATTACCTGATCAGCCAGGGAATAAAAATCACCAACGTCAACTGTTATGCACGCCTCCGGGATGTCTGCCATCAAGCCTACGCGTGTCCCGCATACGACTACCCCGCAACTCATTGCTTCTGTCACCACTTCGCTTTGCCCTTCAGACAACGAAGTGTGTAACAATATATCTGCCCGGTGATAAAAGGAAGGAAGCAATTTGTAGGGTTGTGGCCCCAGGAATCTGATTTTATCCTGAATGCCCAGAGAGAAAATCAGTGATCTTATTTGCTGTTCGGCTTGGCCCTCTCCGATGATCGTTAATATGGATGGAATCTTATGGCATATCAATTTGAATGCATTCAACAGAGTCGGTTGGTCTTTTACTGGAGTCAGATTTGCGATGTGTAAAAATTGAATCGGTGAGCCGACTGGTTTTTCCATCATAAAAAACCGGACCGGATCAATACCCCAGGGAATCACTTTAACAGATTTTCTTAACCCAACCCTGACGAGGTTATTGATTGAGAATTGAGTAAGGGCGGTGCGCTCATCAGCATGGTTCAGGGTCCAAAGCACCAGTGCCCTTTGGAAGCTATTCCTCAGTTGGCCATATCGGATCGATGGCAAGGATGCGGCATCGCCTCCCAAAACACTCACCACAGATTTTATTCTAAATATTTTTCCAAGAATTACAGCCAAAAAACCTGAAGGCAATGCCCAGTACCCATGCGTGACATCAAAACGTTCATGGCGGTGGAGTTGCCAGAAGTACCATATCAGCTTTAAGGATTTGACAAAGACACTCCTGTCTGGGATGCTCCTGATCGCAAACCCATTTGGAACATAGTCATCATTGACTTTAAATAATGAGAAAACAGTTGCGTCAACATTCTTTGCTAGTAGTGTTACCAGTTCCTCCAAGACCGGAACGCCTATATTGCCATGCCCTGTGCCTATTCCACCTGGAATAATCAAGGCTACGCGCTTTCTGACACTTTCCGGTCTTTGCATGTTCAACGTAAGTACATTTTGAAAGGCTGATGATTATCTAGCCGCCACTGGGCGTTGTATCTGTGAATATGAGCGAGCCCTAAGCCACTGGCAGTCTTTTCTTCACAGATTATCTCAAATGAATGGATACGGTGAATGCCCACGTCAAATGAATTGACGAGTTTCAATTCCATATATGACAGCACTGCTTCTGGGAGAGGGATCCCAGCTTGCACACACAAATAGTCCTGAGGAAGACAGGACCCGAATAATAGCTTCTTGATCGCAATCCTGTGCTCCATCCGATTTAAGGCTTTTGATTTTCTGCCATCAGAGCCCGCGCCTCCTCCAGCACCAGCTCAGGCGTGTACCGTGTCAGACAATGAACATCTCCAAATTTACAAGCTTCCGAAAAACAATTCCCGCAAGTAAGATCGGTAGAAGACAGACAGCGGGACCACTGGCCCATGGGGGTAGACCAATACGCCGGAGAAGAACCAAATAAGGCCAAGGTAGGTACGCCCTGAACCCAGGCCATATGCATAAGACCCGAATCTTCTGTCAGCACAAGCCTTGCCTTCCCAACAATCATAAATGCTTCAAAGGCAGTTGTCTTTCCTGTAAGATCAATGAGTTTCTCTTTCAAATGGGAACGGAAAAGATCCGCTTTAGGAGACATCGAATCCAATCCTATCATAACAAAAAATGTCTCAGCCTCTATCGCATCACGCCATAGATCTGCAAATGAAAGATAATTGTTCAGGGGCCAGTTGCGGGTAACAAATGCACCAGCCGGATTGAGGACCACAAAAGGACTTGTGCCATTCCACCCATTCTGGAGCAGAGTCCTGGAATAATCAACCTTGGTACGCGCAGTGAATGCGGGGTTTATCTCAATTGCGCCAACCTTGACGGCTTGAATAGTCTGTCTGGTTCTTTCTCCTGCGGGGATATGTGAAGATCTGTCAAACTCAGACCAACAACTGGCATGGAGCATGAATCTCAACATCCTGCTGATTTTATGGTTCTGAAGGTCTAAGACAATTTCATAGCGTTGCCACCACAAATATGGCAACAACAAAACAGCCAATAAAAACTGAAGCCTGGCGTTCCGGCCTCCACCAAGTCGGATCACATTATCAAAAAGTGTGAGATTTTTTGGAATGTCGCTCACTTCGCGCCTGGTCAACAAATGAAGTTGAACGCCAGGAACTGTTTTCTTCAAGCTTTGAAGATATGGAAGTGTGATCACGAGGTCGCCCATCGCCTGAAAGCGAATGGCCAGAATTCTTTTGGGAGCATTGTCTGAACTCCAGGGTTTACATCGAATGAGGGAATTCGCTTCTATCACGGTCAAAAAATACTAAATTCTGATTCTATATCTTTAACACTGTGAAAGTCATCCTGTTTAACCCGCGGAGTGCCCGTTCAAAACACCGGATTCCAAATTCTATACTGCAGGTAGGCGCATCCATCCATGGGAAAATAGATTATGTCTTAGTGGATGGCAATCTCGAGAAAGATCCGTGGACTACCATTCAGAATTATCTTAACACAGGAGAATTCACCATGTTTGGTTGCACCGTGATGCCCGGACCGCAATTGAAACAAGCCATTCCTTTTTCCAAGAGAATACGCCAGGAATACCCGGAGGTGATTATTACTTGGG
>JAYWDR010000420.1:0-3854 GCA_043779735.1 Cyclobacteriaceae bacterium
CCCGGGGGTCAAATTCGGTATTGGCCCCCCCATTGAAAATGGATTTTACTACGACATTGATCTAGGTGACAGAGCGTTTGGTGACGAAGAATTGGCAAAAGTAGAGGCGAAGATGACGGAGCTTGCCAGGAAGAACAGTGTGTTCGTTCGCAAAGACGTCTCGAAAGCCCAAGCCCTCGATTTTTTTCGTAAGAAAGGTGATCCCTACAAGGTAGAATTGCTGCAAGACCTGGCCGATGGCACCATTACATTTTATGAGCAGGGAAATTTTACAGATCTATGCCGAGGCCCGCACATTCCAAACACGGGATTTATTAAGGCTACGAAGCTTCTGAATGTGGCCGGTGCCTATTGGCGAGGTGATGAGAAAAACAAAATGCTCACACGCATCTATGGCATTACATTCCCCAAACAAAAGGAACTGGAAGAATATCTCTTCATGCTGGAGGAGGCGAAGAAACGTGACCATCGAAAGTTGGGGAAGGAACTTGAGTTATTTGCCTTCTCTGAAAAAGTAGGGATGGGGCTGCCCTTGTGGCTGCCGAAGGGAACCGTTCTTCGCGAGCGACTTGAACAATTCATGCGCAAAGCACAGATAAAGGCCGGGTACGATCCAGTGGTGACACCGCATATTGGTAGTAAAGCCCTGTACGTTACTTCTGGTCACTACGAGAAATATGGCAAAGACTCATTTCAACCCATTCACACCCCGGATGAGGGAGAGGAGTTTCTACTAAAGCCAATGAACTGTCCCCATCATTGTGAGATCTATAAAGTAAAGCCCAGGTCATATAAGGATTTACCTATCCGACTTGCAGAATTTGGAACCGTATATCGCTATGAACAGAGTGGTGAGTTGCATGGATTGACCAGGGTAAGAGGGTTTACACAGGATGATGCCCACATATTCTGCCGTCCTGATCAGGTGAAGGAAGAATTTATTAAAGTCATTGATCTCGTGTTGCACGTCTTTAAATCCCTTGGATTCGAAAATTATACTGCCCAGGTGTCCTTGCGTGATCCTTCAGACAAGAAGAAGTATATCGGTGAGGATGAACTTTGGGACAGGGCCGAGCGTGAGATTCAGGAAGCCGCAGACGAACGTAGTCTGAAGACGGTGGCAGTGAAAGGCGAGGCAGCCTTTTATGGACCAAAGCTGGATTTCCTGGTGAAGGATGCACTGGGACGGAGCTGGCAGTTGGGCACCATCCAGGTTGATTATCAACTCCCTCAGCGCTTTGAGTTGGAGTATGTAGGCTCTGACAACCAAAAGCATACACCCGTGATGATCCATCGGGCGCCGTTTGGGTCCTTGGAAAGATTTATAGCTATCCTAATCGAGCATTGTGCTGGTAACTTCCCCGTGTGGCTTTCCCCTGAGCAGGTAGCCGTGCTCCCGATTTCAGAGCGGTTTAATGACTATGCGAAGGAAGTGATCCAGCAGCTAAAGAATCAGGATATCCGTGGCTTTTTGGACAACAGAGATGAGAAAATTGGCCGGAAGATCAGGGATGCAGAGGTCAAGAAAGTGCCGTATATGCTAATTGTGGGAGAAAAGGAGGCATCCGACCACATGGTCTCCGTTCGAAAGCACGGAGAAGGCGACAAGGGCACGGTGAAACTGGAGGAGTTCGTAAAACAGTTTATTACCGAATTCTCGATGCCTTTGTAGGCAATTCCACCAAAAATTCAATCTTTTTCAGGTGGAAAAATTGAAAATATGGCGATATTTGCGGCCTGTTTGTAAAAACAGGCCTATTTGAAGCTAAACCTAAACCCAACGAGTGGCATTTATACCTGGCAGTAACCGTCCGCGCCCTTATAGCAGGGGCTTCCGTCCGAGAGTAGTAGAAGAACCTTATCGCGTAAATGAGCGAATAACCTCACCAAGGGTAAGGGTTGTCGGGGAGAATATCAAAGTTGATGTGTATCCTATTCAGGTGGCAATCAAACTGGCGCAAGACCAAGGTTTGGACTTAGTAGAGATTTCTCCAAACGCCGATCCGCCAGTTTGCAAAGTGATTGATTACTCGAAGTTTAAGTACGAACAGAAAAAGAAGCAGAAGGAGATCAAATCAAATGCTCAGAAGACAGTGGTCAAGGAGATCCGCTTCGGGCCTAATACCGATGAGCATGACTTCAATTTTAAGGTGAAACATGCTGTCAATTTCCTTAAAGAAGGGGCAAAGGTTAAGTCCTACGTTCACTTTGCGGGCAGGTCTATCATCTATAAGGAAAGAGGGGAAATCCTTTTGCTAAAGTTTGCCCAGGCACTGGAAGAAATCGGGAAGGTGGAGCAATTGCCGAAGTTGGAAGGGAAAAGGATGTATATGATGGTGGCTCCAAAGCCAGGAATTGGAAAGAAATAATCAGAATTCATAGATATACTACGATGCCGAAATTAAAAACGAAGTCAGGAGCAAAGAAGCGTTTCAAAGTAACGGGAACCGGTAAGATCAAGCGCAAGCATGCTTACAAGAGTCACATCCTGACTAAAAAAGGAACAAAGCAGAAGAGGAGATTGAGCCATGCTGGCCTTGTCAAGTCAGTGGACGAAGGCAACATCAGGCCCATGATTCCCTATGCTAGGTGATCCGCCGTAGGCGGATGGTTTTCAAATGTGTAACCCGGTTTTTGGCCTAAAGATCCCTCCCGAAATAAGTCGGCATACAGGACGCCAACAACCAAAAAATTTAATATTATGCCACGTTCAGTAAATCACGTTGCATCCCGCGCCAAGCGCAAGAGGGTGCTCAAACTAGCCAAAGGTTTCTTTGGCAGAAAGAAAAATGTATGGACGGTCGCAAAAAATGCGATCGAAAAAGGTCTGGTATACGCCTACCGCGATCGCAAGGCTAAGAAACGCGACTTCCGCGGCCTGTGGATCCAGCGCATTAACGCAGGGGCAAGGCTCCATGGAATGTCTTATTCCGAGCTGATGGGAAAATTAAAGAAAGCAGGTATCGATTTGAACCGCAAGGTTCTTGCCGACCTGGCGATGAATCACCCTGAGACGTTTACCGAAGTTGTGAACAAAGTAAAATAAATGAGAAGGGGCCCGGGCCCCTTTTTTATTTTGAAAAGTTTGGGTTATACCTTGCCGCTTATTCCTACAGGACGGGATCCTCAATGAATCTCTCGAGAAAAATATTTGTTGGATTCGTAGTCCTATTCTTTGCCACCCTGCTTTTCCTTGTCTACGATATCAGTCGCAAAACAACTTTTCCTGGTGCCAAATCCAAGGCAAAGCAAGAGCAGGAAAGGAAATCCAAGGCGAAGATGGATAGCCTTAAAAACACTTTGGCGCCAAAATCACCCATTCACCAGCCCTAAATTCAGCCGACCGGCTTGGGATTTGAGGGGAGGTTGTCTGATCCTATCTTCGAATCAGATTAAAGCCAACTATAGACAAGAATTTCCCCCGGGGTCAAGGACTTTGGGGGATTTTCTTTTTAATGCAGTTCGTTTTTCAGTTCCTTTTCCTACTTTCATAGCGAATTCTGGATAGCGTAGCGCTGGTTCTAACTGGTTTTTATCGCAATGAAAACAACCCTCTTCAACCTTCTGATTATTATCACGGCGTCGATTTACGTGACCTCTTGTGTTAATAATGAGATACCAAAGCCAAAAGTTGATTGCTCCAAGTCCGACCTTACCATCAGCCTGTTAAGTAAAATAGATGCCACGAGCTGCAAATCGATTGATGGCGCGGCTACCATGTCCGCAACGGGCGGTATTGAAGCCTATGACTTTAGTCTTGGCGATGGTATTTATCAGACTAGCCCGGTCTTCGATAAGCTGGCTCCAGGGTCTTACCTGATCACCGTGAAGGATAAAAATGGTTGCAAGGTTTC
>JAYWDR010000421.1:0-3846 GCA_043779735.1 Cyclobacteriaceae bacterium
CAGGGGTTGATTACCAACTTCCACCAGCCTGGTTCCACACTCTTACTATTGGTGGCCGCATTTGTCGGCCCTGAGTGGAAAAATATTTATCAGGAAGCACTGGCTAACGACTATCGATTTCTTAGTTATGGAGACAGCTCCCTGCTGTTACCAACCTAAGTATTTGATTGTCTTGACTTTTTGGCATTTCTATCTCCGCCAGGTAGTTACTAATTAAGCCCGAAAAGTATCCATATGATACGACGTGAGGTTCAAGTTGTTTTGCCAGCTTGAGCCTAACACACTATGAACCAGTTGATAAATATTGACCCCTGAAATCAGGGGGTGAATTGGAATTTTCGATGAATTGTCTGATATTTCATCATTAAACCTAAACTGCCAACTGCATGCAAGAACGGCTAACCAAGTTTTTAGGCGTTGAACCACATGAAACGAAGCCTGTTGCCCTGCTATTGGCGATAAGCTTCTTTATGGGTCTGTTTCTGGCAACGGTGGCTGTTGCTGCCCAATCCCTGTTCCTTAGTGACCCTTCATTGACTGAAAAATATGACCTGCCAAAGGCCATCGTAATTGGAGGAGGCTTTGGGCTATTGTCAACGGGCCTGTTTAATATCCTGATGGGAAGGGTACCCTTCCGTTTCCTTGCAATCGCCTTTTTGCTCTTGATTGGAGTGGCTACAGCGTTTCTTGAATTCGGCGGAAATTTTGTGGATCAAAGAACACTTTACTATCTGGGGTTTACACTCGTTCTCCCTTTCACCTTTATTAGCCAGCTTGTTTTTTGGGGGGCTTTCAACCGAATGTTCACCCTCCGTCAGGCAAAGAGAGTCATAGGCAGTGTGGACGTGGGTATGGATATAGCTCAAATACTTGCCTTTTTTACTATCCCCGTCTTGCTGAATTTCGGCGTGCATATCGAAACGCTTTTCACCATTGGACTTTTCAGCCTTGTGGGTTTTCTGGTGTTGTTTATTATTCTCTCCAACCAATATCTTACCGCTACCGCCATGGAGGCCGCGGTGGGTGTGTTGAACGAAAAAGAAAATAAGAAACTTACCATCTTCAAGTTTTTCAGTTATCGATACATCGTTCTCCTTACAGTCTTTATCGTCGTCTCCTTTTCTGCGTTACGATTCATTGACTACTCCTTCTATAACCTTACAGTCGTCCAGTTTCAAGGCAATGAGCTAGCCGTGTTCCTCAGTCTGTTTGAAGCCACGGTCGTTATTTTTGGGTTCGTGTTCGCCACCTTCGCCACCGACAAGATCATGGAAGACTACGGGTTGAGGGTTTCGTTGATCATCAATCCATTATTGGTTATCATCTTCACCACAGCGGCGCTAGCACTGGGTTTCTTCTTTGGTTTTGATCCTTCGGCCAAGGGCGGAGCGGATACCATTGTCTTCTTCTTTATCATGGTGGCCATGAGTAAGCTTGTGATCAACTCCTTGCGTGACGCCCTCGATACGCCCGTGTTCAAGTTCTATTATGTCCCCATTGAGAAGTCAATAAAACTTGATACTCAGACAAAGATTGAGGGTATTGTTACCGCGTTTGCCACTATGGTAGCGGGGGGATTGATTGTGTTAATCAATCAATTTGCCATTTTCAATTTGTTGTCTATCACCTTATTCACGCTGCCTCTTTTGCTGGTGTGGTACCTGGTGACTAACCGGATGTATCATGGCTATCGCGATACCCTCCAGAATTCTCTCAAACGCAACAGGTCTTCCGTAGAAGGTCACGTGGTAAGAGAGTTCACACTAAACAGTGTCCTTGAAAAAGAAGTCAACAGCACGGCCGAAGAAAAGGTGGTCTATGGCCTGAAACTAATGGAAAAACTTGAGCCTGCTCTTTTTGAGACATCCATCATGAAATTGGCCGAAAGCGATCTTCGAAAAGTCAAAAAATTCGCACAGGAAAAAATACAGGAACTGGGAATAGACAATCAGCAAGGCGACAAAGAAATGCTTGGTTTGGCGAAGCAGGCCGCGGGAGCGTCTGAGGACAGTGACCTTCTGTCAATTTCAGCAGACAAGCTCATGAAACTTGGAAAGTCTGTGCGACAGGCGGACAGGATGCTGGCGGCGAAACTTCTCAGAAAGCTGGTTAGCCAGCGAACGATATTCATTCTCCTTGAGTTGCTCCGCGATGCAGATCCCAAGGTCCGCAGCGAAGCGATCCTTACGGCTCGTAAAATCAAACGTCCTGAAACGTGGCCCGTACTGATTGATATGCTCTCCTCTTCCATGTACAGCAACCAGGTGACCGCCGCCCTGAAAGAATCAGGGGCTGCCGTACTGCAAGTACTGGATTCTGCTTTTTACAAATCAGGACAAAGTGACCAGGTGATGCTCAAGATTGTACAAATCATGGGGCATATTGGCGGTGAAGAGGCCTGGCAACTCCTATGGAAAAAATCGGATTACCCGGATAAGCGTATTGTGAAGCAAATCTTCTATTCTCTCCGCTATACAAACTATAGTGCCAAGGGTCGTGAGCGTAGACAAGTGATGGATTTGTTGGAGACAGAGATTGGAAAAACCCTGTGGAACCTTTGTGCCCAGGAAGAACTCCCAGGAGATGAACACTTTAAGTTATTGAAGGAGGCCTTTAGGGAAGAATTGCGCGACAACAATGACCAAATTTCCCTCCTGATGTCCATTCTCTATGATCCTCAATCCATGCAACTGGTGCGAGAAAATATTGAGACGGGTACGGCGGATGGTATTGCTTACGCGCTTGAGCTCATGGACTTGTTTGTGGATCAGGAACTAAAGCCAAAGCTCTTCCCGCTGTTGGATGACATCGTGGTAAAAGAGAAAATGAGCCGGCTTCAGACTTATTTTCCGCGCGAAGAGTATAATCCTGTACAGGTGGTGAATTATGTATTGAACCGCGACTTTAATCTAAATAATCGCTGGACAAAGATGTGTGCGGTGTACTCATCTGCTTTCATACCTGAATTCCGTGTAAGCCGGGGACTAATCGGACAAATGTTTAACCCTGACAAACTGCTGCAGGAGACTGCAGCGTGGGTGATTTATAATAAGGACAAGGCACAATACAAGGTAGTGGCAGACCGGTTGCCACTTCGCGATAAAAAATTCCTCGACACCTCCATAGAAAATAATCAACTGCTCGAAGGACTTGAAGATGGATTCTACCTGGGCATAGAAATGGTCATGTTTATTAAATCACTTCCTTCCTTCCAGGGTATTCCAGGCTCCATTCTGAGTGACCTCGCCGACAAGATCATACCGGTCGATTTGAAGCCGCGTGATAAGATCGTTTTCAATAACCCCGATGAAAACCAGCCTATCCTTATTGTGGCGCACGGTGAGGTAAAACTGAGAGAAGGTGAGACTGAAGTAGGCATATTGAAGAAGAACTCAGTCTTTGGTGACCTGTTCCAGGAGGGCGCCCCGATCAAAATCACAGAAGTAGAAGCAACCGTTCGGTCGGTATTATTCAGGATCAATTTGCCTGATTTTTATTTCGTCATGGCCAAACACCATGAACTGGTGCAAGGGCTGGTACGTAACGTGACAAGGAGTGATAAGAAAGTAGGGGTATAATTTATTTACACAACGTAAACAACTATGGCTTACGAAATTGACGTGCTGATTACCTATGCCGAAAAGGACAACGAGACCGGCAAGAAAAATGAAACAGGCTGGATCACTCAGTTCAAGAAATTTCTTGACCTCATGCTCTTCCAGGTGCTTGGCGAAAAGACCAACATAGTAGTGAAGTCCGAATATGACGATTTCACAGCCTCCTCCATGGACAATGCAGCCGTTATGGTGACAATTTTGTCAAAAGAGTTTGCACAATCCGGAAGGT
>JAYWDR010000422.1:0-3831 GCA_043779735.1 Cyclobacteriaceae bacterium
CTTACCTACTGAATCAAGTTCCGTTTTATCAACGGTACCTACCGCAATACCGACAACGGTTCCACCCATGGCATGAGAAAATACAATTGCCTCAAGTGAGGTCTTCTTGATTTTTCCGGCCGCACTTTCTAAAAATACAAGTGTTGTCATAAATAGTAATTCAAATGTCAGCTCCTGGCTTCAGGTTTCAACTTTATGGTACCTGTATATCCAGCAAAATAGTATTAAAGTCAAAGTACTTTGGCTTCACTCTTCAATAGTGTAACTAATTCAGCAACATTATCAGCAGAGATCATTTTCACCGCGCCTTTCGGAGCTGGCAATTCAAATTTTTGTGCCGCAATTGACTTCTCTACCGACTTGGGCTCTACTACTTTCAAGGGCTTTGTCCGGGCGCCCATGATACCCCGCATGTTTGGTATTTTCCACTCAGCAATCGGCTCCTGACAGCCAGCGACAAGGGGTAAAGTGGCCTCTACATTTTCTTTGCCGCCCTCAATCTCCTGTGCCATCTTAACCTTTGTGCCCTCAATGTCTAGCTTCATTACTGGCGATATTGAGGGAATGCCGAGCATCTCGCCTACCATAGAATGAACCACGCCTCCATTGAAATCAATGGACTCCCGCCCCATCAGAATAAGGTCGTAACCTTTCCCATACTCAGCAATTTGAGCGGCCACAAAATGGGAATCTGTTGGTTCGGCATTCACCCGGATAGCATCATCTGCGCCAATAGCAAGGGCCTTACGAATAGTTGGCTCTGTGTCAACTAGCCCAACATTTAGTACAGTGACTGTGGCACCAGAGGACTCTTTCAGTTCGATTGCTCGCGCCAATGCATAATCATCGTAAGGTCCAATGATAAATTGGACGCCAGCGGTATCAAATCTTGTGTTAGCATCGACAAAGTTAATTTTGGAAGTCGTGTCAGGTACGTGCGAGATGCATACTAAAATTTTCATAATCAAGTGGTTAATCCAACCGTCATGTTAGGGTAGGCAAGATACTAAAACCTCTGATTTGTCAATTGGTTTATGGTTTGATTCGCTTTTTGGCATTTCTTTTTCCCAGAGTAAATGAACTAATACTTGAACCAATGCTTTGGAATCCGGCATCTTATCTGTCCCTTCGTCCATTATTTAGACTAGTCGCCAGCTATGGACAGACTGACACAATTGAAACAATTTGCTTTCGAAGAGCCTGATGACCCTTTTAATCTATATGCACTGGCCCTTGAATTCCTGAAAAACGACCCTGCAGAAGCAAGCCAACTCTTTGAGACTTTAACACGACGCCATCCCCATTATCTTCCCACCTACTATCCATATGCTCACCTGCTCATCGAGCGCAAGGAACCAACGAAGGCCGAACAAGTATTTCAGCAAGGGATTGAAACGGCAAGGATGCAGCAGGATTACAAAACCTTGAAAGAACTCCAGGCTGCCTATACTGATTGGGGCTACGACCGGTAGCGATCGTTCTGGGAAAAGGGTTACACCTGAAAAACAATCTTGCCGACTTTATTGGGTAAGGTGATGTCAGCAAAAGATTCTGCCAGTTTTGAGACAGGACGTATGGAATCTATGATAGGCCGGATTTGATGCTTACCGACAAACGTGAGCATTTCCATAAATTCAATATCGTTCCCCATAGTAGTGCCCTGCAGTGCAAGTTGATTCCAGAACATTCTGAACAAGTCAAGCTTTGCCGGCAGGCCATTGGTGGCGCCATAGAAAACTATCTTGCCATTCGGCCGCAGTACTTTAATAAAACTATTTATTTGATCCCCTCCGGCACTGTCAATGACGAGATTAAACCCTCCTTTCGTTTTCCATAGGTCGCTGTAATTTGCTTCTTTCTTATAATTATAAGCTCCCTTAGCCCCCATTTTCATAGCCCTTGCAATTTTCTCATCACTCCCCGATGTGACGTACACATTGGCTCCCGCCGCTCGAGCAAATAGAAAAGCGAATTGCGCAACGCCGCCTCCAAACCCAGAGATAAGCACGTTTTGCCCTGCCGTGAGTCCCCCTTGCCTAAACAGGGCACGGAAGGCTGTCAATCCACCCAGCGGCAATGCTGCTGCCTGAAGCAAGTCAAGGTGAAATGGCTTTGGCTGAAGTCTATCGACATCAAATAGTCCATATTCGGCGAATGTGCCATTGACAGGCATCCCGAGGATAGAATATTTCTTGGATTGAATATTCGGGTCTGGTCCCCAATTAATGTTGGGATTGATTACTACTTCCTGCCCAACCCACGAGTTATCCTTTTCGTCACCTACAGAGTCTACGATTCCCGATCCATCCGATCCAAGGATGCCGCCGTAGCGGATATTTGGGTACTTACCTTCCTTGATCCATTCATCTCTTCGATTGAGGGCAATCGCCTTCATCTTCACTAATGCTTTACCCGGTGACACAGCAGGTCTGTCAACCTCTCTCCATTCGATTTGACCAGGGCCGATGAGGACTAAAGCTTTCATTAGGGTCAAGTTAAAAAGTTAATACCAAAAGTTAAAAGGTGAAACTTTATAGTTTGAGCTGAAGACTAAATTAATGAAGCTTATTTTGGGCTTCCAGTTCCTATACAATTTTTTTTTCAGGGAGCGTAAAATAGAAAGTACTCCCCTGACTTTCGATACTTTCAACATACATCCTCCCTCCGTTACGTTCAACCAACTCCTTACAGAGGATCAGGCCCACACCGGCTCCCTTGTGACTTGGCTTGCCAATTGAATGGAAGTCTACATCGGACTTAAAAAGCTTGTCCATATTCTCTTTCGCAATCCCCACGCCCGTATCTTTTACGCCCATCGTCACCAATCCATCCTTCCGGCCGGAGAAGCACGTAATTGAGCCACCGGGCTGGGTAAAATGAATTGCGTTTGAAAATAAATTCCCAAGGATGATTTCTACCATCTCTTTATCAGCGTACACATCCTGCCCGTTGGGCATGAAATCTTCAGCGGTGAGGTTTCTGTCAGTAAGTTGGGTACGAAATCTTTCCAGGCTCTGCTCCACAATCATTTTGCAGTCAAAGAATACAGGCCGATAAGGCATTGCGTTGGCCTGAAGGGCTACCCATTGGATCACATTGTTCAGGGTACTCTTCAGGTCGCCAGCCGTTATATAGAGCTTGGTGAGAAATTGGACACTCTCAACTTTATTTAGTGTATCCAGTTGAACCGACAATCCTTGCGTAAGTTTCTCAAAGGAAGAAAGAGAAGAATGCAAGTCGTAAGAAAGTACGGTAAAGAGCTTGTCCTTGAAGGCCCGAAGATGACGAATATCTTCCTCTGATTCCTTTAGGGTTTTCTGCAGCTTGCTCTTTTCTCTGTATATGATGAAAACCCCTAAGCCTAGCAAGAAAAGCATACCTCCTATAATGAAGAGTGTGTTCTGCCAATCAGTACGGGCTGCTTCCTGCAGCCTGATGATTTCTTCCCTTACGGCAACAACGTCTTTCTGATGACTCCCTTTTTCTATTTCCAGACTCGACTTCCATCCTTCGACTACTGAATTATTTTTCAAGGTACGGATCGAATCCAGGTACACCGTTGCCATCCTAAAATCACCCACAGCCTTTTCAAAGTCTTTCATTTTAGTATGGACTTCGTAGCGCCAGAGGTAGGCTGCCATTAGGCTATCGAGGCTGCTGGATCGTGATGCTGCAGCTATGGCCGAATCTGCATAGATCTCTGCCTCGGCCATTTTCTTTTGATCTAACAAAGAACTTGACCTGTCGAAGTAGTAGCTCGACTTACGCTCTTGACCGTACGCACTCCCTACCAGCAAGGCAAGAAAAAATACAGTTGCTTTCAATAGGATG
>JAYWDR010000423.1:0-10665 GCA_043779735.1 Cyclobacteriaceae bacterium
GTGGGCGTTGTGGTATTTGAGGAATGGAGTAAGGACTTGGAGATGTGGTTCAAGCTTTTGGCTATTCTCATTTCGGTTCAATAATCAGAAGATTCGCATCATACGTCACAATTCCCAACATGATACTATTGATCAGCCGGTCGAAAGTAACGCTGTAGTATTGACTTTTCAATGGATTGGGATTCATAGGATCAGCCAGGTAAACATATTCAGATCCCTGGTCATAGCCATTGATGATCGCAAAATGACCTACAGGGATGCCCTTTATGCTATCATACTTATTATTGACCGAGATCTCGCGAGGTGTGCCATAGAGATAAGTAGCACTCAGGCCTGCCAGTATTGGAATAGATTTTTTCAAGTAGCCCTTAATGAGTTTCTCATCCAATTCGGCGTAAAGTAATTTTCCGCCTGCTTCCAGAAAATTAATGTACGCGCGGCTGGCTACCAAAAGTTTTCGTCGTTTTGATTTGTGGACCATTTGTCGTTTCAAGTTGTACACCATCTTACGTGAACTTAGCTTAAACCAGGTGGGATCAAAAACATTCAGATTATACGTGTAGATGGACGCCCTGTATCCGCGCTTTAAAGCATGGTTGCCCATCATCACCGCCAGGGTGCCTCCTGTTTTGAGTTGCTTTACCTCCCGGATTACCTGTTTCAGACTTATGGCATCGTCATAGTATTGATACAAAGCATGAAGACATGTGGGCCCGCAAGTGACCTCATCCGGCTGTGCCTTGATATCAAAATTCAGGAAGAGCGCCTTCTTGCGCATGGGTTAGATCAATTTCGAAATCAATAAATTAAAAACTTCGACCAATATGAGAATAATAATGATCCACTCCAGTGTGTTGCTCTCTCGTTGGTGAGATATTTCCCGGAAAACGCTAAGATTGTCTTCAATGATGCGCAGGGTGTACTCAATTTCGCTAAAGCGTACCCTCAGATCGTAATGTTTCATCAGTCCTTTGTGAAGTGAATCAAGATACTCGTCATCCCACACCTGCTCGGGCGCGTCAAAGATGTAGATATTGTCGGCAATATCAATTTGGGTATTCAGAGCCCTCCCGATGAATTTTAACATATTCTTCCGGTTGATGCTCAGCTTCCCGGTCGTTTCGAGGTTGGTGGTGAAAACCCTAATCTCCATTAAGAGATTCTCCGAGACTTCATGATAATGATCGAAGGCTACTGATTGGGCCAGGTTGAGCATCGCAATGCGTATGATTTTGGCATCGATATGGTCTACGATCAACTGGTCAAATTCAAATTGCAGCTCTGAACCTGGTTCAACACATATCTTATGGTCATCACGAAGCCAGGCATCAGGGTTCTTGTGGAAGGACTGAATCTTTTTTACTGCTTGATTAATTTCATCTTCAGTGTAGCCTGTAAACACCACCACCCCGTAGTTAAAGTAGTACTGGTATTTTTCCAATCCGAAACAATAAAATAGTTCGGAGGAAGTATCTGCGACAGGCTTTAGCTCCAGGGAGGTTTTAATGCCTTTGAGATCCAATTGATTGGCTACCCGTATGGCTGAGAGTTTGACAGTTGTTTCCATTATTGCCTTACCAAAGATAATCTTATTATCATCGTCATAAATTTGTGTTTTTACTGAAATGACTAATATTGCCACTATGAAAAGAATAATAATTGCGCTTTCGGTGTTGTGTTTTGCGGTCATCGAAGTATGGGGCTGGGGGCCCACTGGCCACAGAGCTACCGGACTTATTGCTGAGCAATACCTTAATGCAAAAGCCAAAAAGAAGATCGCTGTGATTCTGCAACAGGAGTCTCTAGCTATGGCAAGCACCTGGATGGATGAAATCCGCTCTGACTCCACTTTTAACTATGCCACAGATTGGCACTACACCACCGTTCCGGATGGCAAAAAATATGATGATGTGGAGGCAAATCCGGATGGCAAGTTGGTCATGATGATTGAAAAGATCATACGCGACCTAAAGTCCGGGAAGCTAACACCCAGGCAGGAGAGGGAAAATCTGAAAATGCTTGTGCACCTCGTGGGGGACCTTCACCAGCCGCTTCATGTAGGCAAGCCCGGCGACCGTGGAGGGAATGATGTAAAAGTCAAATGGTTCCGCACTGACTCCAACCTTCATCGGGTATGGGACAGCGACATGATTGATGGTAGCATGTTGAGTTACACCGAACTTGCTCAATCGCTGATCAAGCCAGACAAGACCATGGCGAAGCAATGGCAAGTTTCAGCAGTTCGCGACTGGGCTCAAGAGTCAATGACTTACCGGGCGCAAGTGTATGACATCGGCAACAGCAATCTGGGCTATCAATACTCTTATAAGTACTTTAGCATTGCCAGACTTCGCATGTTGCAGGCGGGAATCCGGTTGGCAGGATTATTGAATCAGATCTATGGGAAATAAATAGAAGGCCTGAAATACTTCAGCTCAATGTCTTTTTCAATTCCTAGTGACATGCCTTGTCATATTTTTTCAGCTTGTAATAATTGTAAGGAAGTGGGGCCAGGAACCCTGCGATCATCGCAACGATCATCGCAGTCCAGTACATAGGATTTTCAAAAGATGCTTTGCCTCCCGTGATCATGAAGTCAGCGGTATTCATTACCAGTTCCATAGCGATCATTGAAAGGAATGACATTGAAACTGCTGTTTGAAAAGCCAGCCTCCATCCAAATTTTTCCCTGGATCTCAATAACACAGTCTCCATCATGACCGAAGTAAACAGACCGGCAACAGTAGCCAGGATCATTTGCACTGGCATGGAAGTCGAAGGGTGAAAGCGCTGCAGAAAAAGGATCATGCCGAAATCCCCAATGGAACAACCGATGAGGCAATTAAGCGTGTTGAGCGCTGCACGCTGCCACACCGATGGGTCTGTCCAGAAACTGTTCACTCCGACCGATAAGCTTTGGCCGTTTTCAATCAACTGATAGGAGGGGTAGGCCACCAGTGCTTTACGAATATATTCTGCAGGTATGGCATGATTAGCCGAGACTTCAGCCATGGCGGTTTCAAGGTCTACCTTGACTTGATCCACACCTGAGATCGACCGAAGTGATTTCTCCACGGTAGCCACGCAGCCAATGCAGGTCATTCCTGATATTTTATAGGAGGAGGTCATTAAGTCTTGTTGGTGGGTAAACCAAAAATAGAGCGTTTAAGTTGCACTTCCGACTTTCTTTATAGATCCATTTAACTTTGGGGCTAGTGTGACTTATTTTCATACGATGCGTACCTTTAGGGCTTTTCAAAAAGACCCTATGGCGGAGGAAAAGAGTTTAAACTTCCTGGAAGAAATTGTAGAGAAGGATCTGTCGTCCGGGAAATACCAAAGTATCATCACCCGATTTCCTCCGGAGCCGAATGGATACCTGCATCTTGGCCATGCTAAGAGTATTTGCCTCAATTTTGGCCTTGCTCTAAAGCACGGCGGTAAGACCAACCTCCGTTTTGATGACACCAATCCTGTTACGGAAGAAACAGAATATGTGGATAACATAAAGCACGATGTTCAGTGGCTGGGTTTCCAATGGTCCAATGAATTCTACGCATCAGACTATTTCGGTCAGCTTTTTGAGTTTGCCGTAACCTTGATCAAAAAAGGCCTGGCCTATGTAGATGACAGTAGCAGTGAAGATATCGCATCGCAAAAGGGAACGCCCGTCAAACCGGGAATCCCGAACGTCTTCCGGGAAAGAAGCATTGAAGAAAACCTCCGGATTTTTGCCGACATGAAAGCGGGCAAATATAGGGACGGAGAGAAAGTATTGCGCGCAAAAGTAGACCTGACCAGTCCCAACATGCACATGCGTGACCCGATCATGTACCGGATCAAGCATGCGCACCACCATCGCACGGGAGATGCATGGTGTATTTATCCCATGTATGATTTTGCCCATGGGCAAAGCGATGCCATAGAAAATGTTACTCACAGTATTTGTACTCTGGAATTTGTGTCTCACCGTGAATTGTACGATTGGTATATCGCCAACCTGGAAATTTATCCGTCTCGCCAATATGAGTTCGCCAGGCTCAACGTGACCTATACCATGATGAGTAAGCGCAAGTTGCTTCAACTGGTTAACGAAAAATATGTCAGCGGCTGGGATGATCCACGCATGCCTACCATCAGTGCGGCGAGGCGGAGGGGGTATACCCCTGAAAGCATCCGCGAGTTCTGCGATAAGATCGGCGTGGCCAGGCGCGAAAACCTGATTGATATTAGCTTACTGGAATTTTGTGTCCGTGAGCATCTTAATACGATATCGCAAAGGAGGATGGTGGTTTCGGATCCAGTCAAAGTGGTCATTTCCAATTACCCGGAAGGAAAGACCGAAATGCTCCCGACCGAGAACAACACAGAGGACCCCAATGGCGGAATCCGGGATATCCCATTCAGTCGGGAATTGTACATCGAGCGCGATGACTTCATGGAAGTGCCTGCCAAAAAATATTTCCGGCTGGCTCCGGGCCAGATGGTAAGGCTGAAGAGTGCTTACATTATCAAGTGCGAGGAGGTTGTGAAAGATGCCTCCGGTAACATTACCGAGCTTCGATGTACCTACGTCCCCGAGAGTAAGAGCGGGTCGGATGTTTCCGGTATCGCAGTAAAAGGAGTGATACACTGGGTCAGTAAACCCCATGCACTTGAGGTGGAGGTGCGGTTGTACGATCGCCTCTTCAATGCCGAAGACCTTAACCAGATCGAGGGAGATTTCAAGGACTACCTGAATCCTGATTCATTGAGAATTCTTCCAAAAGCCTATGCTGAGCCATCGCTGGCAGGCGCGAAAGCAGAAGATCGTTTTCAATTCATGCGCGTTGGTTATTTCTGTCTTGACACTGACTCAACACCAGGCAAACTCGTCTTCAACCGCACAGTCACCCTGAGAGACATGTGGACAAAGAAGGGGGGAGGGTGATGATGGTGACTTGGGTTACTGGATGCTTGGGGTTCTATGCCAAAGGCCGATAGCCAACAGCTAATCCTATTAATTAACCCATTTCTTCCACCACCATTGGAAGACCAACAGGCTCCACACACGAGCATGCACATCGCCCGGGTTGAGAGAAAAAAGTTTTCGCTTGAGCTTCTTGATTTCGTAATAGTCAAAGATCCCCTGTTCCTTAATGAATTTTTCAGACAGCAAATCATCTTTAAGGGTGGATTTCATCTCCCGCCGTAGCCATTTCAACAAAGGTATATCAAATCCCTTTTTTGATCGGTTGTACAATGCAGGCGGCAGAACATCACGAAATGAATCCTGCAGGATCTTTTTACGCATCTGACCATCAATCTTAAACTCATCCGGGAGACTAAATAGAAAGTTGACCACTTCAACGTCGAGAAAGGGAACTCGTACTTCCAGACTATTGGCCATACTCATCATATCCACTTTCGTAAGCATATCATTGGAGAGGACCAGGCTCATGTCTGTCCGCAAGATATCGTTCATGGATTCCTTCATTGGAAGGGATTGGAGGAGTGCAGATTTTCTGGCTTCGTAATCCTGAAAGGACTTTTGGCGACTTTCCTCTGACAACAACTTGCCAGCCGTGGTTTCTTTTGCGTACCCTGCCCACAGCCAGTATCGATCCCGGGATGAGAGCTTGGCACCAGAGGCGAACCTGCTAAGTTGCCGAACTTTATTTGAAAGTGGTGCATGCCTTGATTTTGGCAGAATGTTCCATAAGGGCCCAAGCAGGGAAGCCGTATTTTCCTTCCATCCGGGATGCTGGGCATGATAGAATGCAGCATGTTTGTTGTAGCCACCCAGCAATTCATCCGCCCCGTCTCCTGAAAGGGCAACGGTAGCATGCTTGCGTGTTTCTTTGCTGAGTATGTAAACGGCAATGGCTGAGGAATCGGCAAAAGGTTCGTCGATGTAATCCAGGATGGAGTGGACATGCTCAAACATGTCGCGGTTGGTGAGAGAGAAAACTGTATGTTTGGTGTTCAGGTGTTTGGCCATCGCCGTGGCATATTCGGTCTCATCAAAAAATTTCTCATCACGGAAGCCGATGGAGAAAGTATGAAGGTCAGGCTTGTGCCGACTGGCCAGGGCTGTTACCACCGAAGAGTCAAGACCGCCGCTCAAAAAAGTACCCAGAGGTACATCGGAGACCAGCCTTCTTTGGACGGAGGCTTCCAGCAGTTCTTTAAATTTATCTTTTGCCTTGTCGTACGTTATTGGATTTGACTCTGCCGAGTTTCTATCAAACGGAATGTCATAGTACTTGTCTATTGCCAATTGCTTCGTGCCAACTTTTAAATAGTGACCCGGCATTAATTTTTTGACCTTCTTGAAAATGGTGTCAGGCGCAGGAATGTAATTAAGCTGGAGATACGTGAATAGTGATGTGAAGTCGATTTCCTTGTCGATGCCATACGCCAAAATAGACTTCATTTCCGAGGCAAACAGGAATTTGTCATCATCAAAAAGGTAAAGCAGCGGCTTGATGCCGAAGCGATCGCGGGCCAGGAAAAGCGTTTGCTCCTGCTGATCGTAAACACAGAAGGAGAAGAAGCCATTAAGCTTCCCCAGGCAGTTTTCTTTTTCCCGGACAAAGAGTTTTAACAGTACTTCCGTATCGGATTCAGTGAAGAAGGAGTCTCCCTTTAACTTTAACTCTTCCCTGAGTTCACGGTAGTTGAATATTTCTCCATTGAAAATGATGCAATAGCGTTTGCTTTCGTCCCACATAGGCTGGTGAGCTATTTCGCGTGTGTCGATGATGGAAAGGCGTCGGTGCCCAAGACATACCCACTCGTCGATATGGATATCCTGGAAGTCGGGACCCCGCCGATACAACGCACCCGTGGCTGCCGCCACGTTGATCTTGTTGAATTTGCCTACGAGGTTGAAGGCGAAAACGCCTGTAATGCCGCACATGCTCAAATATAACCCGCTCTTTGCCTACTGCCCATTGCCCAGGCCTGCTTTTGAATTATTTTTTGATCAGGATGGCTTTTCGTATAGGCTACAAGACTTTGATAAATATATTCCTGTACCACACTTCATGACCGTGGTCTTGAAGGTCGATGAATCCAGAGGGCGCCAGTCCGTAGCCTGGAAAGTCTTTCCACTTGCTGCCGTTCACCCTTATTTTCCAGTCCTCCGAGCCGAGATCATAGTCAACCACTTTTGAATTGTTCAGCCAGTGCTCCACATGCGTGCCGTTGACGACTATTTTGGCGGAGTTCCATTCACCTACGGAGTTTGCCGTTTTATTTTCAGGCGCATGCATGGCAAAATTACCGGCTGATTTTTCAACCGCTTTGACCTCTCCAGGATAGCCCGGATCATCAAGGACCTGGTATTCGGGGCCACTTGCGTAGGGTGCATCGTAGTCTTCCATGACGCGGAACATAACACCGCTGTTGCCTTTGACAGAGATCTTCCAGTCGAAGGTTAGTTCAAAGTTCTGATATGAATCGTTGGTGACGATATCATTGTGCTTTATACTATCACCTGCATTGCTGGGCTTGCAATGAAGAGCGCCATCCGCCACATCCCAACTGTTGCAATCCTTGTTCTTGAAAGAACGCCAGCCATTCAGTGTTTGCCCGTCAAACAGGATTTTCCAGCCTTCGGCTTTTTGGCCTTCGGTGAGTTGATTGTGGGAAGTCCCGGCTTTCTTTGTTCCACATGCCCAACATAAAATGGCAATTGAAAACAGGGTAGAAAATTTATTCACGATTCCTGGGTTTTAGCAGTCATACAGTCGATGGAGGTTTGCCCTCAAGTTGCTAGAAAATCTTTCCTGGATTCAAAATTCCATTCGGGTCAAAGACCTTCTTGATTCCGCGCATCAGGTTGAGGTTCACTTCACTCATGGCGATAGACATGTAAGGTCGCTTCGCAATGCCTATTCCATGCTCTCCTGAAAGTGTGCCGCCCAGACTCACCGTCAATTTGAAAATCTCTCTAATACCTTCAGGTATTTTTGTCTCCCAATCGTCATCGCTGATATTCTCTTTCAGAATATTCACATGGAGGTTGCCATCGCCAAGGTGTCCAAAACAAACGGTGTTGAATTGGTATGTATTGCCAATTTCCTTTATGCCTGTGATAAGTTTTGGGAGATTAGCGCGAGGCACTACGACATCCTCTGACTTGGTAAGGGTGTACCAATTCACTGCCGGAGAAATATTTTTCCTGATCTTCCAGAGTTCTTCTTTTTGTGCACTGCTTTCTGCAAACAGCGCTTCACCGGACTTGAATTTTTCCACCACGTTCATCACCCGCTCGGCGTCCCGCATCAACACTTCTTCGTCATTGCCGTCCAGCTCGCACAGCATGTAGGCATTCATGCCTTCTGTGAGTTTGGTGGTGACTGGGCTGTTCAAAACCTTTTCACAATATTCGAATGTCTTGCTGGCGGCTTCCTTTTCAAAGAACTCCATCCCTGAGGGCGTGATCCCGGCAACAAAAATGGCAGCGACTGCCCGGCACAGCTCCTCGTTGGTCACAAACGGGATCATCATCAAGACATTCTTTTGAGGGAAGCCCCGCAGCCTAAACACAATCTTCGTAATGATGCCCAGCGTGCCTTCACTTCCGCACATGAGTTGCGTGAGATTGTACCCCGTGGAGTTTTTCAAAACATTGGCGGCCGTCCAAATAATTTCTCCTGTAGGAAGCACCACCTCCATGTTGATCACATAGTCGCGGGTGACGCCGTATTTGACAGCCTTTGGTCCCCCCGAATTGTTTGCGAGGTTCCCTCCAAGGAAACACGATCCTCCGCTTGCTGGATCCGGAGGATAGAAAAGTCCTTTTTCTTTTACCGTATTTTGAAATACTTCCGTAATAACACCAGGCTCAACAGTGGCCTGAAGATTCATCTCATCAATATTCAAAATCTTGTTGAATCGCTCCATGGAGATGACGACGCCGTTCTGCACCGGCAAGGCACCGCCACTAAGGCCAGTACCAGCGCCGCGGGGCGTCACCGGCACCCTGTGGTCGTGACAGATTCGCATCACCTCACTGATTTCATTTGCAGTACCTGGCTTCAACACGACATCTGGCATGAAAAAGTAGTCCTCGGTTTTGTCGTGACCATAGTCCTCCATACCGGCGGTATCCATCAGAATATGGTCGGGGCCAACAATTTCGATGAATTGGTTGATAATCGTCTGCGTCAGGTTCCTTTCCTGTACCTCCGATATTTTCGAGTGTGGCATGAATCTCGTAGATTTGCTTACGATTTTTTAAACTAAGGTTATTTTTTAAACTAGGGCTAACGATGGCTAAACAGCACAAAGTTACGCAAATCAGATTTTACAAAACGTGCCTTTATCTTTTCCTTTTCATAGGTCTGTTGTCATGTGCCGGCTCGCGTAAAGCACGGGTTCGCGACAAAAAAGTAGAAGCTGTGATCCAGGCTGCCCGCACCTTTACGGGCACTCCGTACAAATGGGGAGGCACTACCCGCTCCGGCCTGGATTGCTCGGGCTTGACAACGAATGCCTTCAGGGTAGTTGACATCAAGTTACCCCGTCAGGCCGAGGACCAGGCAACGGTAGGGAGCAAGGTGAAAAAGAAAGACCTTCAGTCGGGGGATCTCTTATTCTTTGCTACAGGCAAAAAGAAAAGGGTAATCACACACGTAGGCATCGTCACGGATGTGAAGGGCAACGAACAGGTAAAATTCATTCATGCTTCCACCTCGCTTGGGGTGGTAGAGACCAATCTCTATTCTGACTATTATATTAAGAGATTCAGGCTGGCGAGGAGAGTCATTGATAAGTAGCATCAGGGATATTGTGGAAAAGTGAAGATCGATACCTGATGGCTTCTTATATTTGTTTGAAACCACTATGGTCATCTAAACGATAAGTATGAAAGCCTCCAGGAGAAAATTTCTACAGACGGGTGCTGCCCTCACGTCGTTTTTACCTGTATCATCACTATTTGCTGGAGGGGTGACTAGCGCGGGAACTAAACCGCTTGTTGTTTCAACATGGGATTTTGGCAAGGAGGCTAACGTGGAAGCATGGAAGGTGCTTTCGAACAAGGGCAGATCACTGGATGCTGTGGAGAAAGGGGTACAGGTGCCGGAGGCGGATCCTAACAATACCACCGTTGGCTATGGCGGTGCACCGGACCGCGATGGTCATGTCACGCTGGATGCGTGCATCATGGATGAGTTTGCCAATTGTGGTTCGGTGGCAGGACTGGAACATATTATTCATCCAATCTCGGTAGCAAGAAAAGTGATGGAGAAAACTCCGCACGTCATGCTCATCGGCGATGGCGCCCTTCAATTTGCCTTGGCTAATGGATTCAAGAAAGAAAATCTTCTCACGCCTGCATCTGAGAAAGCCTGGAAGGAATGGCTGAAGAAGGCGGAGTATAAACCAGTTGCCAATATCGAAAATCATGACACCATTGGCATGCTGGCCCTGGACATGAATCAAAATCTTTCAGGAGCCTGCACCACCAGTGGCATGGCATACAAAATGAGGGGGCGGGTTGGGGATTCACCCATCATAGGCGCCGGACTTTTTGTTGACAATGAAATTGGCGCGGCAACATCTACGGGTGTGGGTGAAGAGGTTATTAGAATATGTGGCTCCCACCTTGTTGTAGAATTAATGCGTCAGGGTAGTACGCCGCAGGAAGCGTGTGAGAACGCCGTGAAGCGTATT
>JAYWDR010000424.1:0-10649 GCA_043779735.1 Cyclobacteriaceae bacterium
GATACCAGCTACGACAGTGCTGTCTATTTCCTTACCACTTTTGAAATCGACAGCGTTCAACGACTTCAATTACCGGTATTTGTGTTGCAGGAAAGGGATTGCGTAGTTGTTGTAGCACATCCAGACAGCATTTTGTTAAAGTTCAGAGTAGCTTCCGTGCCAGATTCTCTATCTACTGAGAAACTACCATTGAAGACAAGCACGGCCTATCAAAAAGTACTGTGGATCTTAAATTATCCGGTAGTTGCGGCCATTATCCTGATAGGCGCTCTCCTCGTTGTAGTTATATGGGTCATTTTTGGGAAGCGAATACGAAAGTATTTCATCCTGCGAAGGTTAAAGAAAGGGTACGAGGCCTTTCTGAGTTCGTTCAACCGATCTCTTGAGCAGCTTTCTTCAGAATGTACTGGCCGCAAAGCGGAAGAGGCACTGATCCTTTGGAAGGGTTATATGGAGAACCTGGAAAATTACCCATATACAAAATCAACGTCCAAAGAAATCTTGAGGCTGGCCCGTGACAATGAATTACATCAGGCACTTGGTTCCATCGATCGCAGCATATATGGAGGACATTCTTCATCGGTTGATTCCTTTAGGTTGTTGCAGAACTATTCACATAGAAGATTTCAAAAAAAGGAAGAAGAGGTAATGAATGGATAGTATCGATTATTGGTCGCTGGAATGGTTTTATCCCTCCACCCTTCATGCATTTACATGGACCAACGCCTTTTACCTTTATGGCATCGCGTTAGTGCCTTTCTTGTTCTTGCTACGCTGGATGTTGCGTTACTACCTTAATCAAAAATTACCCGTTGCCTTCACAAAGAGTGACTTGAAAAGTTCGCCGTTCACAGTAGTTCGTCTTTTGCCGGATTTACTGCTGGCACTCATAGCGACATTAATCCTGATTGGCCTTGCACGTCCACAGAAGACTAACGAAAAAGTCGAACAATGGACAGAGGGCATTGACATAATGCTGGCGATCGATATTTCACAGTCGATGCAGATTGAGGACTTTACCCCCAACCGACTGGAGGCGGCCAAAAATGTTGCGCGTGACTTTATCAAGGGGCGTCTTCAAGACCGCATTGGCATTGTCGTATTCTCAGGCGACGCCTTCTCACTCACGCCCCTTACCACCGACTATTCGTTGCTCAATTCGTACCTCAACGAATTAAACTTTGACATGATAGAGAGCCGCGGCACGGCCATCGGAAGTGCTCTTGCAGTCGTAACAAATCGTATGCGAGAATCCAATTCAAAATCAAGAGTCTGCATTCTGCTTAGCGATGGTGACAACACCGCTGGCAACATTGATCCAATCACCTCAGCTGAGCTGGCGGCAGCCTACAACATCAAGTTGTATACTATCGTCGTAGGCAAAGAAGGCCAGGTACCTTTTGGCAAAGATTTCTTCGGAAGGCCTAACATGGTAGAAAATACCGTGGATGAATCAACTATGCGGAAGATTGCTGATATCGGAGCAGGGCAGTTCTTCCGTGTAACTGACAACCGGGCGTTGCAACAAGTCTTTAAAAAAATTGATCAGTATGAAAAGGCCGAAATCAAAGAGACGAGGTTCAAAGACACCACAGACTTCTATTTTATCTATGTCCGCTGGGCCATCATCTTATTTCTCCTTTGGCTGCTCCTGAAATCAACATTCCTCAGCAACATGTTGCAGGACTAAACAAATGAAATCGTCTTTGCCAATAGCACCAGTCTGCAACCAAAGAAAATTAACGCAACCCCTAAAACGATATTCATGATCCTAAGCGATCGTGGTGTAATGATAAGCCTTAGTCGGTCCGCCAGGTAGGCTTTTAGAATATCGGTTGTCAAAACAGTTATTAACAAGGAGGCAAAAAAGAGCATATAGTCGGGTGCTGCTGAATAGCCAAAATCAATAGTCGCTACGCTGGCAGCGCCAATCCAAAAGAGCAACACCATGGGGCTCATGCCATTAATCAAAAAGCCTTTGAGCACATAACGGTACAATCTTTTCTCATCAGTAGGTCCGGCGGTACCCTGATGTTTCCTTCGACTCTTGATCAGCAAATGATACAGGCCGAAAGCAATCAAGATAGACCCACCTGCGTAGGCCATATACACCTTCAGGTTTGAATTGGCCAACATCTGGGCAAGTCCGAAATAACAAATCGTGACATACAGCATATCACTAAATGATACACCACATGCCACGAGGACGCCCCTCCAAAAACCACGTTCAATGCTTGTTTGAATAATCGTAAAAAACACCGGCCCCACCAAAAAGGTAAGTACCATGCCAAACTCTATGCCATTAAAGATTATTTCAATCACTGTGCTATGAAGGATTGCCATTCCTCTAACATGGTACTCTTTAGTACCCTGGGAAACTTATTCTGTCCGCCTACCTTTCCCTTGGACTCCATCCATTCATAGAATATTTTGACAGGCAGTACATCCACATACACATCGCGCAAGGCAGCACTGCGCTCTACAGCATAGTCGTCGTTAAGCTGCTTGAGAAAATGGTCCAACCGCTCCTTCAGAAGCCTTCTATCAATCTTATTATCTGTACCCACATACCAATGGTGGGCAAACAGCGACCCATGCGGGATGCCTGACACAGCGAACTCCTTTATTTCAATGTTCAATTCATTTCCGACCAACTCAATGGCCTTATTCATATTGTCCACCGAAAGATGCTCGCCGCAAAGGCTCAGAAAATGTTTAGTCCGGCCTGTGATGACAATTTCGCACTCTTCTACGGAGGTAAACTTGATCACATCTCCAATAAGATATCGCCATGCGCCGGCACAGGTTGACAACAGCAAGGCGTACTCCTTTTTCTCTTCCACTTCATCAATAAGCACGGCCTTTGCGTGAGGTGTTAGTTCACCATTGGCAAGAAAGTTATCATCGTTAAACGGTATAAACTCGTAGAATATTCCGTTGTTGAGCACGAGCTTCATAGATCGTTGTCTTGGCTCAGCCTGGTACGCAATGAAACCCTCCGAAGCAAGGTAGGTTTCAATATAATTGATCGGATGCCCGAGGAGTTTCTCAAATCCTTTTCGATATGGATCAAAAGACACCCCTCCATGAACATATACGCTCAAGTTGGGCCATATTTCGTGAATATGTCTGACTTTATGATACACAATTATCTTTTCCAGTAGAATTTGAATCCATGCAGGAACCCCCACAATTATTCCAATGTTCCAATCGCGGGCTTTTCTGGTTATTTCTTCGAGTTTCGCTTCCCACTTCCGTGTCTTTGCTATTTTCTTTCCGGGCTTATAAAAATGTTGAAACCAAAATGGCAGTCTGGCTGCTTGGATTCCGCTAAGGTCCCCCTCAAAATAACTACCCTTCCTGTTCAGGTGTGTGCTGCCACCGATCATTAAAATGCCTGCCTCAAAAAACTTTGATGGTAAATCATATTTTGAAAGCGAAAGTATCTGACGGATACTGGTGCGCTGGATTGCCCTTGTCATTTCCTTAGTAACCGGAATATATTTTGAAGAAGCTTCCGAAGTACCTGAACTCAGCGCAAAGTATTTTACACGGCCAGGCCAGCAAATGTTTTTAGCGCCTTTGAGCGCCAACTGCCACCAGTCTTTATGAATCTTGTTATAATCGTGCAAAGGGATATTGCTAAAATTCCCATAGAATTCCTTTTGACCTTTGCGAAAGGTTCTCAGGATATCATGGAAATTGTAATATCGGCCAAACTCAGTGCCGCTCGCCGTAATCAGCAATTCCTTCAACACATTTTTTTGCAAGTCCAAAGGCGAAGAATACTCCTGGTCAAGATTTTCGCGAAGTTTTATCCCTCTTTTCAGCAACGTACCGAGGATAGCCATATTTTTGTGTGCCTTTAAGGTAAAGGGTTAAAGATAGAATGGGAATCAAAAATAACATAGAGAAATTCCGACAGGGGCTAAAACCGTTTGACGCGAGCCTAATTGCCGTCAGCAAGACCCATCCGGTGGCAAAAATCAAAGAAGCCTATGAAGCCGGTCAGCGCGCCTTTGGCGAAAACAAGGTCCAGGAGCTAATTAGCAAACAACCGTTGCTGCCGACAGACATAGAATGGCACCTTATTGGCCACCTTCAACGAAACAAAGTGAAGTACATTGCACCGTTTATTACGCTGGTCCACGCGGTAGACAGTCTGAATCTTTTGGAAGAAATTAATAAGCAAGGCCGGAAGCATGCACGGACCATTCGTTGTCTCCTTCAAGTGTACATTGCGCGTGAGGAGACGAAGTTCGGACTGGATTTCAAGGAGCTATATGAGGTTATTCAAGCACCAGAAATTCACTCATTTACAAATGTAAAAATTGAGGGGCTTATGGGAATAGCCTCCCTTACAGACAATACTGAACAAATCCGCGATGAGTTTAGATCCCTGAAAAAAGTTTTTGAAGAGCTTAAACAACGTCCGCTGCCTCCAGCAATTCAAATGAAGGAACTTTCTATGGGTATGAGTTCGGACTATGAGATAGGATTAGGAGAGGGAAGCACGTTGATAAGGATAGGAACAGCAATTTTCGGAGCCCGAGGTTATGCCCAAATCTAGTGGTAATTTATTGAGCATTCTACCTTACACACTATGAACCAGCGAACCATCCTGCTTACCGCCGCATTCTTTGGAATGTCCGCGGTTGGACTTGGCGCATTTGGAGCCCATGCATTTAAGAACATGCTACTCTCCAGCGGACGAATGGAGACATACGACCTTGCCGTCCGGTACCAGTTCTATCATGCCTTGGCCTTAATGATCGTTGGTATGATGCTTGAAAAATTCCCTGCCCTAAAAACAGGAGCTCTATTATTCATCCTCGGCACCATTATCTTCAGTGGGAGTCTTTTTACATTGGCGTTGTCCAATCAAGGGATGTGGGGGGCCGTTACTCCTTTTGGTGGCGCATTATTAATTGCAGGTTGGCTAAGACTTGCATGGACTTTTTATACAAGCCACGGATAACACCCTGGTTCGTTGGCATAGATTTTAGCAAAATATCCTGATTGAATCAGTGATTCGGGTCTTTCTTCTCCAGTACATTGGCAGTAAATGAAATCTGGCCACTGTCAGGGTTCGAAGCATTGGATATGACCGTAACCACTTTATTTTGCTTCCCAAATTTTCCAAGACTGTTGAAAGCCACAGTAATCTCTCCGGAATGACCAGGGGCAATCGGGTCGCGGGCCCAGCCTTTGGGAGTTGTGCATCCGCAGGTCACCTGCACATTGGTAATAATGAGCGCTTCACTCCCTGTATTCTTAAATTTGAAGATATATTCTATCTTATCACCTTGTGTGAGGTCACCAAAATCGTGCGTTGATTTTTCCCAGGCAATGACTGCGCCAACTGCCTGCGCCTGCATCACCATGGGTATCCCCAAAGCGAAAAGGCTAAGAAATAACTTTTTCATATTCCGTGATTTTCTACAAATTTAGGCATTCATGATTATCACACGTTAATACCCCGGAAGTGGATAAAGTAGTCGTTGAAATTTACGGAAACAAGCTCAGAACCAGGGTATGCGGTTTGTGCTGGAAGGGCAATAAAATGCTTCTGGTAAACCACCACGGTCTGTACGACTATGACTTCTGGGCACCGCCTGGAGGCGGTATTGAGTTCGGTCAGTCAGTTTCCCAGAATCTGATACGGGAATTTCAGGAGGAAACCGGACTAGAAATCCAGGTTGGGGAGTTTAGATTTGTTTGCGAATTCATTCAAACGCCCCTCCATGCCATGGAACTCTTTTTTGAAGTGAAAGTGGTTGGTGGAAGCCTTGCGACCGGTAAGGACCCCGAAACGGACAAGAAAAAACAAGTTATCAAGGAAGCTAAATTCTTATCTGTCATGGAGATCAATGTCCTGCCGGATAAACACAAGCATGGCCTGTTCAAACTGGCCAAAACAGCCAAAAATGTCAATGACTTGAAGGGATATTGGAAAATATAGTTTGAAATAGCATCCAAGACTTAAAAAACTGAAAATTCTGCTTAAAAATCTCAAAAACGAACTTATTATTGCAGGCTAAACCTGAACACAATGAATCTGACAAAAATCCTTACGGTAGTCTTAATGGGCATCAGCATTTTCCTTGGCTACTATCTATACAGCGGTGTCCAGAAAGTTATCGACGATAGGGCAATTATTGAGGCCACAGAATCAGCAATTATTGAAAAACTTAAATTGATACGGGAGGCGGAAGTACTATACCAAGAGCAAACCGGAAAATATACGGCTGGATGGGACACGTTAGCCAATTTTATTGAAACAGGTAAAGTGCCCATTCTTCAGAGAAGAGAAGAAATCAAGCAAAAGCCCTATGGAGGGGAGGAAGTCATCATTCACGTTGACACGTTAGGCTTCATCGCAGCCAAAGAGAAGATTTTCAAGAAAAACTACTCAATGAATGCAACCGATAATGGGATTTTTGGAGGATATAAGGTACAAGTGGGAAGCGAAGTTATCAAAAATCAGAAGGCATATACTCTCAAAGTGGGCGGTCGTATGATTGAACCACCCTTTCAGGAAAATGGGACCATTCAAAGCCTGGTTGATGTGAAAGCCGGGCAATCGGTGACCAAAGGCACTGCACTCATCAGCTACTCAAACTATGTTTTCAATAAGAACATAGATGTAAGGAAATTGGGTGAAGTACCTGGAAATCATGGATTAATGTTTGAGGTATTTGTAAAAAAGATAGACAGGAATGGTTTGATGGTGGACGTGATTGAAGTAAGAGATCCTAAACCTATCAACCCTGCCCGTAAGGAGAGCAACGAACAAAAGGCTCGCAAGCCTTTGCGTTTTGGCTCGCGCTCTGACGTGAGCACCGCAGGAAATTGGGAATAATCAGATATTTTGTCATCCATTGCCACGCTCAAGCTGGTCAAGAAGATCAAGGACGAGAAGTTTGACGAAGAAAAACTTCATCTCTACACATTACTGACCCAGCTTGGAACAAAAGATTTTCAAGTCGCTGTCATTGACAGTGAAGACAATCGCTTGATTTTTTTTGAGGACTACGTTTTCAATGAAGTGCATTCACAGGCAGAGCTGCAAACCGCACTGCAATCGCTCTTTGAATCTCATGAGTACCTTACTGCCGGGTTTTGGAAGGAGGTAAAAATATCAATCAAGAACAACAAATTCATTCAGGTGCCGTCTAGCCTGTTCGTTGCCTCTTCCGCTGAAGAATATCTTGAATTCAACACCCTCATTGACAAAGGGAAGGAATTAGTTCAAACCTGTCGAAATGCAAAGACAGATACAGTGACTGTTTTTGCAATACAGCGTGATATGCTGGAGTGGTTGAGGAGGATTTATTCAAACACCACTATTCACCTTTTTCACCAGTCTGCTGCACTTATCGAGGGCGTGCTGGCGTCAGCCAATAGAAGAGCCGATGAACCGCTGTACGTGTACGTTGACAGATTCAAGCTCCATCTGATGTTCGTGAAAGGCGGAAAATTAATCTACTACAATCAGTTTCAGATCAAGCAATTTAACGACTATATCAAGTACATCATGCTGGTGATGAAAGCCATGCGAATGAACCAGGAAACCAGCCAGGTAGTGCTGTGGGGATATATTGGCAAAAACTCACCACACTATCAGGAGTTTGTCAAATATGTGCGAAATGTATCTTTCGGTGAACGTCCACAACATCTTACCTTTGGATATTTATTTGACGAAGTACAGGAACATCATTTTTTTGATTTGTATTCTCTTGATCTTCTACGTGCGTGAAGCGAATTGCTCTTTTCCCAGGATCTTTCGATCCATTTACCAACGGTCATGAGGACATCATGCTCCGTGGCCTTTCGTTGTTTGATGAAATCATTGTTGCGATAGGATACAACAGTCAAAAGGACCAGCGCTACTTCAAGATTGACTTCATGATTGAGAAAATCAAGGAAACCTTTTCTGGTTATCCTCAGATTACTGTGATCACGTATTCGGAGCTTACCGCCGAATTGGCCAGCAAGCACCACGCAAACTACTTATTGAGAGGGCTGCGAAATACTACTGATTTTGAATATGAAAACAGTATCGCACAAGTGAATCGATACCTAAACCATGATCTTGAATCGGTATTCTTGATCACCTCACCTCAGTTTGCGGCCCTCAATTCCTCAATCATTCGCGAGGTACACAGGTATGGAGGCGATGTTACGCCCATGTTGCCCTATAAGCTCTAGCGGCCTGGGTCTTCTTCTGTCATCTTATAGTACTCTTCAAATACAAATCGAATGGAATTGTATGAATTTTCCAGCGCATGGTAAACTTCTTTCTGAGTCATCCACCGAAGTTCTTCTATATCTTCTTCGAGGCACGGCCTGCTCTTAGAGTCGTCAACCAAATCCATCACATACCACCGGGTTTTTTTCAGCATGCTATTGCGATTCATAGTATAGGTATGCCAGGTGGTGCAAATCTTCTTCCCTACTTTGACCTCAACATTACACTCTTCCTGAACCTCCCTCTCAGCCGTCTGCATGTGTTTTTCCCCGCTCTCTTTTTTGCCTTTCGGTAAATCCCACTTTTTCATCCGGTAGATCATCAAGAACCGGTCCTTCTTTTGAATAAGTCCACCAGCTGCTTTCACAATTTTATACTTGTTTTTGAGGAAGACCTTGACAGATTCATAATCATCAACGGTAATATCCAGAGAAAGTAGATTGGTGGGTACTTTTGAATTCACCAGGTCAAGAATAGAATTTAGGTGCTGCACACAAGCCTGTTTGATCCATACATGGTTTGTCAGGATGGCTTTTGTGATGGGCTCTTTAAGAGCGTTGATCTCAAAATTGAAATTACCCTCCTCAGGCTTCGTCCCCTGCTCCCAGATATGGACCGGTATATCGTTTACAAAAAGATTCATAGGTTCTTGAAACTGCAAAAACACGAATATTTTTGAAAGTGGCAACCGTATTTTACCACTTTTTGATACTCGTTTCGAAAGGCATAGTGGGGGCCCCTGCTTTCTTCTTCAAAAAGTCATTGAGGTTTACAGTCTAAGAATCCATAAGGGCTGGATGCTTGGTCTATTGGCATTTCATGATAAATTGCCATTTCCTATGAGTATCAAAATCATGGAAGCAACGGCGGGGCCGATTGCCTCCAAATTAATGGAAATTGGGGCAATCAAACTTAGCTATCAGAAACCATTCACATGGAGTAGCGGCTGGAAATCACCTGTCTACTGTGACAATCGGCTAAGTCTTTCCTACCCTGAGGTGCGCACCTTCATCAAAAGTTGTCTTGTGAAGGCCATACGTGAGGCTTTCCCTAATGCAGACACCATTGCCGGCGTTGCCACCGCAGGTGTGCCCCAAGGCGCTCTGGTGGCAGAGGAGTTGGGATGGCCCTTTGTATATGTTCGTCCAAAGCCGAAGGATCATGGCCTGGAAAACCTTATCGAAGGCAAGCTTGAAAAAGGCCAGGCTGTTGTACTCGTGGAGGACTTGATCTCTACAGGAGGAAGTTCCTTAAGAGCCGCAAACGCCTTACGCGAGGCTGGCGCGAGGGTGCTGGGAATGGTTGCCATCTTCACCTACGGTTTTAGCACTGCGGAGGAAAGTTTCGCCAAAGAAAATGTGGAGCTTGTCTGCTTGTGTGATTTCGATCACCTGATAAAGGAAGCACTAAAAAAGGGATTCATACACGAGGATCAAATGGTTCATATCAAGGCATGGCGGCTTGACCCAGCTCATTGGAAATAATAGTGCAATTATGGAAAAGAAAAATAAACTTTTGATACTGACGGGTGGCGGCGATTGCCCTGGGCTCAATGCGGTGATCCGAGGCATTGCCAAGCGTGCCCGGAAGGAAAAGGATTGGGACGTGTATGGGAGCATTGAAGCTTTCAATGGCGTCTTCAGCGAACCCACGGAACTTCTAAAACTTACTCGCTTGGTGACCGGTGGCATCCATGTACGGGGAGGCACCATTCTGAAAACCACCAATAAGGGAAACCCAATGAAATATCCTGTCCCACAGCCTGACGGAACATTCAAGATTGTTGACCGAACGAAAGAGCTGGTAAACAAAATTAAGGAGCTTGGCTTCGATGCCGTCATAAACATTGGTGGTGATGGATCCCAGCGAATTTCCCAGGCACTATTTGAAAAGGGTCTGAATATCATCGGGGTACCAAAGACGATTGACAATGATCTTTCAGCGACTGACATGACGTTTGGTTTTCAAACGGCTGTACAAATTGCCACCGATAGTTTCGACAAACTGGTAACCACAGCCGAAAGCCATCATCGTGTCATGATCATGGAGGTGATGGGCCGAGATGCAGGATGGATTGCATTGCATACCGCGATTGCGGGCGGCGCGGAAGTGTGCCTGATCCCCGAGATTCCCTATGACATTCATAAAATTGTTAAGCGCATCAATCTGCGTTATAAGCATGGACGTGGATTTGTGAACATAGTGATTTCGGAAGGCGCAAAACCCAAAGACGGTTCCGTGACAGCGTCGGCCGCAGAAAAAGGCTCAGAGCACGTGCGGCTGGGCGGAGTAGCATACCAACTGTCAAGTCAGCTTAAGAAAGCGGGATGTAAAGCAGATATTCGAGAAACAGTGCTGGGACATGTGCAGCGCGGTGGCAGCCCAACCGCCTTTGACC
>JAYWDR010000425.1:0-3810 GCA_043779735.1 Cyclobacteriaceae bacterium
ACCTATAATTACCCGCAGAGCCGCGTGACCGACCATCGTATTGGCTTTACACAACACAACCTGCCCGCCATTATGAATGGTGAGGTGGATGAATTCATCAATCAATTAAAAATAGCGGAGACGGCGGAGAGAATGACGGAAGCGAAATGATTGATCAATTTGAAAATTAGCCAATTAGCCAATTTGAAAATGGGACTCCGGTTAACGATAAGTAAATCGGCACATTTTCAAATTTTCAAATCGATTAATTCTTCTCCTCCGCTTCGGCCCTCTTCAACTCCTCATCGAGAATTTTCTGGATAAGTGCCTGCTGGCGTTCATTGATGGTGTTGTCCACGCTGGCTTGCTTTTTCATGAAGCGGAACATGGCGTTCTTCTTGATTTCGTAGGCTATAAATACTGTGTATTTATTTTCTTTTTGATCGTAGTATTTCTTCTCACCGATTTTGCGGAGGTCGGCCAGGTTTGTGTTCATTACCTCACGCGCAAGGCTTTGAAATTTCTCCGCTACATCTGCGCCCTTCTCATTTTCTGTTTGCCCTTGATAATTGTCCGCCACTTGTTTCATCGTGCTATTTACCTGACCTGCTAATATCGTCTTGGCTTCAATGTCGGCCTTGCCACGTGCGATGTTATCAGAGGAACTTTGCCCTTTTCCTGTCCCTCGGAAAAATCGATTGTTGGACTCATAAGAGCCCCCCTGAAAGGGCTCATTTACTTTTTTCCCAAAAGGGCTGGAAGCGCAGCCGGTGAGAAGAAGGATCACAAATACGCTAAGGGTGTTTGTTTTCATAGTCGAAATTATTGGATTGCTACTTAAATTACCAAAACTGTGCCAAAATTAGGGAATATGACAGATAACCTGCCAGCGAAATGCCCACTTCCATCGCAAGGTAAAATCCTCAATCCCGGATTTCATGAGCACGTTTATCAACTCCGCTTTGGTAAACGCACGAAGCACCGAAAGGGGAGCATCAAATTTTACCATAGCAGATCTGGAAAACAATTTTGTAAGAAGCCTGATAGAATGAAACGCAAACCAATGCCGGTGGATGTCATTGATGACGAGGCCGATCCGGACTTGTTGCTTTAGTTTCGAAAAAATGTTGACCAATGCATCCTGCTGAAAATGATGATAGAATAATGTTCCCAGAATGATATCATATTTTCTGTCATGAAATTCTGGTGAGAAAATATCCAATGCTTCAAAATTAATTTCCTGAAAACCCCGACAATTATTTTTTGCAGATGCGACGATGTGGGCATTTGCGTCAATGCCAGTGAGCGACAGCGAGATTCCGTTTTCTCTTCCCCATATGGCCAACATTTTGAGCATGTCACCACTGCCGCAACCAAGGTCTGCAATTGTCAAGGCTGCATGGCCTTTAGCCAGTTGGCTGACGCCCTCCATCGTGACGGCATTTCCGCCTAACCACCGATTGATAAATTCCAATTCGCGCAGAGTTTGGTCTACTACTTCACCGTGACACTGCAGATCATCCATGATCTCTTTTTGTTGGGAGCGGTATTGATAACGGGGTGACATCAAGTTGGGATGGCTATAAGTAACGGAATTTGAGTTATCGTAAATTGAACATGATTGTCACCCGTCATGATGCTCAATCCTTAATAACATGCTTTCCAACGTTAATCCCGGACCAAAGGCAAAGCTGAGTATGCGTTTTCCATGATCTTCCTCGTTCAGAGTTTGCCACACTTCCTGAAGAACGAATAGCACTGTCGGTGATGACATATTGCCGTATTTTTTTAGCACATCATAAGCAAATCTATTTTGGGATTTTGTCAACCCCAATTCGTTTTCGATTGCTTCCAGAATTCGTTTTCCGCCTGGATGGATCGCGAAGTAAGCAACTTGGGGCAGACTCTGGTGAATTTTTGAAAGTAGCGACCGGGTGAGATTTTTGATGCCACTGCCCACCACTTCTGGAACATACGATGACAAACGCATTTCGAAGCCAAGGTCTCCTACTGTCCATGTCATATCATGCTCGCCTTCCGTGGCGAGTTCGCAATGAAAGCTTTCCGCGAGCAAATTCAGCCCCGGCCGGGCTGCTGATTCAACCATTACGGCTGCGGCCCCATCGGCAAAAAGTGCGTTCGCCAGCATGTTGTCTTCAGTATTTTCCTTTTGAAAGTGAATGGTGCAAAGTTCGGTGCAGACTATAAGAACTTTTGACTGCGATTGAGCCGTGCATGCTGCGGAGGCAAGCTTCAGGGCATTGAATGCCGCGTAGCAACCCATAAAATTAATGCTAGTCCGTTCAATGGTGGAATTCAGTCCAAGTGCTTTCACCAGATCAATGTCCAGACCAGGGGCGTACATGCCTGTACAGCTCACTACAATCAGATGGGTAATGGAATCTTTCCTTAGTGCGGGAATGCGCGACAGGCAGGCTGAAACCGACTCCAGGCTGATAGCAAGGGCATGCCTGCGATATAACTCCAGTCTGCGCTTGGTGGAGGGGAAAGGTTCCATCCCGGGAGTGTTTTCGTAAAAATGGAAGTCCTCTGTTTTTCCATAGTCTTCCAACACGGAGTATCGTGTCTCAATGCCGCTGGCACGAAAGAGAATACGCAACTTTCGGGCATCATCTTTGCTAAGCTGCATGGCGCGGCACATGAACGCTGCAATGGCCGACTGGCCTAATGGATGCGGCGGCGTAGCAGTGCCGATGGAAGTAATAAAACTCATTTTCTCAATAATAGTTGAAAAAGACTTATTTTAATCATTAAGTTTCGTTCTATGTTCTCTAAATCTACATTACTTCATCTGCGCATTCCGTTTTCTTATTTTTTATTACCCGTTTTTTTATTTGCCGTTTCCGTATCCCCAAATATTATGGTTTCCAGAATAGGATGGGTGTTCATAATTCTTCATCTGCTTTTATACCCTGCAAGCAACGGCTATAACAGTTACTTCGACAAAGACGAGGGCAGCATCGGGGGTCTTAAAAATCCTCCGCCCGTAAAAAAAGGACTGTATTGGTCCGCACTTTTGCTCGACGGTGTGGCGATTATTCTTGGCTATAGTAAGGTCTCCTTGCTATTTTCCATCATGCTGTTGATCTATGGACTTGTTTCCAAGGCCTACAGTCATCCTGACGTCCGGTTAAAGAAGTATCCGATCACCGGGTGGATAGTAACAGGTTTATTTCAGGGGTTTTTTACTTTTCTAATGTGTTATGCGGGAATAAATAAGTTTGATGTTGAAAATTTGTTGCAGGCGAAAGTTCTTTTCGCCGCGCTACTCACCAGTATGGTGCTTTGGGCTAATTACCCAATGACACAGGTTTATCAGCATGAAGAAGATGCCAGGCACGGTGATAAAACACTAAGTCTTATGCTGGGCATTCGAGGCACATTCTATTTGGCTGGGATATTTTTTGCCGTGGCTTCCGCCGGATTTATTTTTTTCTTCAAGAATTTCTATGACCTCCACTATGCCTGGGCTTTCCTCCTGACGGTAAGTCCGGTGGTTTTGTATTTCAGTTATTGGTTCCTGAGAGTTCTAAGGGATCCGAAGGAAGCTGATTTTCGGCACACCATGTGGTTGAACTTTATATCGGCCACCTGCCTGACTGTATTTTTTATGAGATTCTTTTTAGAGGTGAGTGGCTTAGGGTAACTTATTTGCTTAACCTCCCCACTTTTCGAGAAGTCGAATGGTGGCTTTGATCCCTTCATCTTCTGAAAATTGGTTACCCTCGTACTCAACTCCTAAGTATCCCGTATAGCCGGCCTCCTTTACGATTGACAGCATTTTCACATAGTCTGTTTCCACGCAGTTTC
>JAYWDR010000426.1:0-3797 GCA_043779735.1 Cyclobacteriaceae bacterium
ACCTTCTTTCCTTTGATGGTACCATAAATCAGTTTGCCTTTATGGAACTCTACGGTAGAAATTGGAAAGTGAGGAATGGAATTGTAGTTTATGTCGATAGGGTTTTTGATTTTCTTGACAAACAGGTCTCCCAAACCTGTGCCAAGGATAACGCCTACTTCTGGCGCCATGATACCGTGTTGTCGAAGAAAGGAAGTGGCTTCTTGAATGTTCTCAAGCATACAGGATGAATTCAGTCAAAGTAAATGTATTTCCCACTGGAAAGAAATACAGGAATACATTTCCCGAAGATCAACGCTGATCCAGTACACGCGTATCAACGCAGAAGGTATGGGTGCATTTGAAATTGTCGCGCATGTCAAATACTTTAGTGGGCATTCTTTGTGATTACTTCGTGTCTTGGTGCCTTAGTGGCATTGGGACATAGCTATTTTTTGCCACTAAGGCACTAAGTCACCAAGGGACACGAAGTAGTTTCAATTGTGAAAACAATTTTCGGCGCCGCGACAATTTGAATTGCACCCGAACGTATCAGCGATAATCTGCAGGAAAAAGTATATTTGATTAGTCTAAATCTCAGGCGTCATGAAAACCCATGTATCCCTTGTTTTTTTATTGTTTGTTTCAGCCATTGGCATAGGGCAATCATTGAACAATAACCAGATACAAACGCAAAAACCTCCCCTTCACGGAAAGCATTGGATGGCTATCACCGGTAAGCCATTGGCGGCAACTGCAGGCGCCATGATTTTTACCGAAGGTGGAAATGCGGTGGATGCCTCTTGTGCCATGCTGGCCGCTACTTGTACGATGTGGGACAGACTCAGTTGGGGCGGCGAGACGCAGGCCTTGATCTACAATCCGAAAACCAAAAAAGTAATTGCAATCAATGCATTGGGGGTCGCTCCCACAGGAGCGACTGTCGAATTTTTCAAAGGCAAAGGAATGAAATACCCACCAGGGACAGGACCTCTTGCCGCTGTTACACCTGGGACCGCCGGCGGACTCCTGACCATGTTGGCGGAATACGGAACGATGAGCTTGAAAGAAGTATTGGCTCCAGCCATGCAAATGGCACAGGGCTATCCGATTGAAGCGCATACGACCAACCAGATTGAGCAGGGCAAGGATGAAATAAAGAAATGGCCTTATTCAAGAAGGGTATTTTTGACACATCCTGGCGAAAAAAGAGAAGCGCCAGAGACGGGTGAAATCTTTGCACAGAAAGATCTTCTGAAAACGCTTCAGAAAATGGTTGAGTCTGAACAACAGACTCTCAAAAAAGGCAAGACGAGGAAAGAAGCCATCTACGCAGCATACGACCGTTTTTACAAAGGTGATATCGCCAAAGAAATTGCGCGTGGATGCCAGGAACAAGGTGGACTGATTACCGAGCAGGATCTGGCCAGCTGGAAAGTGAAGATCGAAGAGCCGATGATGACAACGTACCGAGGTATTGAAGTGTATAAACTTCAACAGTGGACGCAAGGCCCGGCTCTGTTGCAGACTCTTAATCTTCTTGAGAATCTTGATTTGAAAAGTATGGGCTACAATTCGGTGCGCTATATCCACACGTTGTACCAGGCGGCCAACCTGGCTTTTGCTGATCGCGATTTTTACTATGGAGATCCAGCGTTTGGTCCTGAAGAACCCATGAGGGGTCTGCTTTCAAAAGAATACGCGAAAGACAGGGTCAAATCAATTAATTGGGAGATGAATGATCCAAATGCAGGCCCTGGAGATCCTTACCCTTACGAAGGAAAGCAAAATCCATATGCTGAACTCTTAAAAAAATGGGGCACAAGTCAGTCAGCATTGGACAAAACAAATGGACCCTTGGGAGAAAAATTTTTAAATGACTTTACTGCTGGCACTACGTCAATTGAAGCTGCTGATAAGGAAGGTTGGGTGGTTTCCATCACGCCAAGCGGCGGTTGGGTGCCTGCCTGTATTGCCGGCACCACAGGAGTTGGCCTGAGTCAGCGGATGCAGGCGTTTGTGCTAGATCCAAAAGAAAATCCATTCAACGTAGTTGAGCCGGGGAAACGCCCACGCGTAACCCTGACTCCCAGCATGGCATTAAAGGATGGCAAGCCGTTTCTCTCTTTTGCCAAGCAAGCCGGTGATGAACAAGACCAATTATTGCTTCAATTCTTTCTAAATATTGTTGAATTCGGTATGACTGTCCAAGAAGCTGCGGAGGCACCAAGTTTTATTACATTCCAGATGTATTCAAGTTTCGGGAACCATGAAAAAAAAGTTGGGAGCCTCACGCTTAATTCGGTCATACCCACCTGGGTGCGGAAGGATTTAATGCAAATGGGCTATCAGCTCTCTTTTCAGGAACGCACGAGCGGACCTGTCAATGCTATTTATTTTGACTGGGAACACGGAAGCTTTTGGGGTGGATCCAGTAATCACGGGGAGGATTATGGAATCGGCTGGTAGAAAAATGTAACCTGATAATTTCACTTTATGAAAAAAGACAAGAAATTGATGCTCTTGGTCGTGCTTCTGTGCAGCGTGGGCCACGCGGGTCTTGGGCAAACCATCGCCGCGAGTGAAGTACAGATAAAAACTGCCTTGCTGGCCGCACCGGAGGAATCCCGCGAAAAGGCCATGGTGTATGGCTATTCTACAAAAGGTGAATTCATTGTCCTTCGCAAAGGCGAAAATGAAATGGTATGCCTTGCCGATGATCCGGCACAGCCCGGCCTCAATGTGTCATGCTATCACAAAAGTCTCGAGCCTTTTATGGCGCGAGGCCGCGAACTGAAAAAAGAAGGAAAGAGTTTTCAGCAAATTTTCGAAATCCGCGAAGAGGAGGCCAAGAGTGGCAAGCTTCAAATGCCTAAGCAACCTGCATCCCTTTACGTTCACACCACGCCTGCGGAAAAATTCAATGCTGAAACCGGAGAAGTAAAGGACGGCTACTCGAGATCAGTGATCTATATTCCCTACGCCACAGCAGAAAGCACGGGACTTCCTGCCAAACCCGGCTCGCCCGGCATGCCCTGGATCATGAATCCGGGAACACACCGCGCCCACATTATGATTGATCCTCCAGTGAAGAACTGAGGAAGGTTCATACGTAAAGATTATTCTTGTCGGATTTCGCCAAATCAAGAAAGAACAGGCCCACTTTTCTTGTCACAGCTTCCAGGTATTGCTTTCCTTTTTCCGAGGAAGCCTTTCGCAGATCGCCCACGCCCGTATCTTTTGCTGATTCAGATGCGACAAAATCCGCCTCAATACTATCTGTTCCATAGGGTAAGTGATAGTTATGCGCCTCGGTAGCGCCCCAGGGAAGTACGGCTACTTCATAGGTTGCTTCCTTGATAGACTTCCAGTTGCTTTCAGACAGAATATAGGGTCTCATTTTCAGGCCCAAATTACGGATTGCTCACTTAAATCCGCTTTACAATGAAGCAGCTCCTGAAATTCCAAATTATGCTGTAGCGCCCTGACAGCTCGATCCTGCCCCCGCTGTGCACGCAAAGCAATGCTGGCCCGTCACGATCTCGCGGTCTTGCAATTTGCTAACGTCAAACAGGCTGATGTGGGAGCCTGCTTTTTTCTCAGTTTTCAATCCAAGCATCTGGTTGAAGTCGCAATCATAAATATTGCCTTGCCAGTCGATGGAGATCGTATTGCGACACATGACACCACTCACTGCCGATGGGTTAAAGGCGTTGATAAGTTTCTCCATGTAGTCTTCATAATTTCCGGATTCAATAAGAAAATCCAGGAAGCGACTGATGGGAATGTTTGTAATGGTAAAAAGACTGTTGAAACTG
>JAYWDR010000427.1:0-3797 GCA_043779735.1 Cyclobacteriaceae bacterium
TCCTCTGGTGATCCATCGTCTGCGATAATTACTTCAAAATTCTTCACGGTCTGCTGCTCTAACGCAGCTATGACCAACTTCAAAACCTCAATTTTTTTATAAAAAGAAATAGTCACGGATGCTTTGATCATATTTCGTTCCTTCCAAATCGGTTGAATTCCATATTATTCTCAGTCTATTTGTATGTTCGTTGATTCGTAGGGTGTACAAACACACAAATTATCAAATTATCAGTAACGATTCATGAAAGTAGCCTTTCTGTGCAGTTCTTTCTCCTGGGGTGGGCTTGAAATAAATAACCTCAAACTTTGCTCCTGGCTGGTGCAACGAGGACAGGACCTCGTTTTGCTTTGTCCTAAAAACAGCCGCCTGGCCCAAGAGGCTGCGGTGGAAAAAATACCGACTATCGAATTTGATCACCGAAGCAAGCACCTGCCACTCTCTGCCGCTTTTAAGCTTTCACGGATTCTTTTCCAGCAGCAAATAAATATTCTCATCATTGCCCACTACAGGCAGCATTATTTGGGCGTATGGACGAAACTCCTCAGTACAAATCTGCGATTGGTATACTGGCAACAGATGCAGGTAGTGCTTAACCGAAAAGACTTTTACCATTCTTATTTCTATAAAAAATTGGATGCGTGGATATCGCCCTTACACTTTCTGAAGCGACAACTTTTGAATAATACAGTCCTGAAGGAAACAAAGATTCACGTCATTCCATTGGGGATCGATCTCAACAGGTTCCGGGGTGTGTCTCAAAAAAGACTTGAGGCAAGAAAACTTTTTGAAATACCTCCTGACGAGTTTTTAGTGGGTCTGGTTGGTCGATATGACCAACAGAAAGGACAAGAAACATTGTTGCGCGCACTCAAGAATCTCAAAGACAGGGGCATGCCTGTGAAAGGGATTCTCATAGGTGAAGCAAGCTACGGCCGTGAGGATTATTTAACCTACTTGCACGGACTGTCTAAAGATCTTAAGATTGAAAAGGAGATATACTTCAAGCCATTTATGAAAGAGGTGGCCCTGGCCTACGCGTGTATGGATATTTTTATCATGGCCTCCTTCTCTGAAACAATGGGTATGGTAACCGTGGAGGCCATGGCAGCCGGAGTACCCATCATTGGCACTAACAGTGGAGGGACACCTGAACTATTGGACAATGGGCAGGCAGGATTGCTTTTTGAACCCGGTCAGGGCGAACAACTGGCCGACAAAATAATCATGCTTTATGAAAACCCCGCCAGGCGATTAGAATTCGTTCACAACGCCTCCCAAAGAATAGAATTATATAGTCACGAAAGGCAATGTCAGTTATTTGAAGATCTCATTACCTCGTTGTAACCAAGAATCTATGTGTGGCCCATTCCGGGGAAAGTTCGGAAGTACTGCCAATACTATAAAGTACTTAGTACTCAGCGTATTTCTTGGCGAGGGCCACCGGATGAAATGTCTCGATTCTTTCCTTGACCTGCTCGACCGTTATTTCATTTACACAGGCACATACTTTGCTACGGCGACAGTCGCTACAACTCTTGTTGATGACAAGGTAGTTTGCTTGTTTACCAATCGGCATCCAACGTTCTGGATGGATTGGCTTCATGGGTGAATAAAGGCCTACCACAAACTTGTTTAGTGCTGCCGCCAGGTGCAATACACCTGTACTGCATGCTACTAATCCATCAGCCTGGCCGATAAATGACATCAAGGCATCCAAACTCATTTTTCCTGTCAAATCAGTAACATGTGGCAGTTGAAATAACTCGGGCCTTTCTTTCCACATGGCTTCGCCTTCTTGCTGTAAGCCTGTAATAAAGATTCTATACCGGTCCGCTGGAAGTGACTGTGCCAGGGCATAATAGTTTTCCAGGTGCCACTCGCGGGCGCTGCCCTTTGATTTTGGGTGGAGGATCAGGTTGAAGTGATCATTCGACAAATAACCGTTGTGATTGTGCAACGGTGGCACCAACCCATAGAAATTACCAATCTCTTTCAGATCAAAGTCCCAATACATTTTGAATGGAGCTAACAATTTGAAATTTAGCTGGCTCTCATGGAGGCGCGACCGGAGTCGGCTAAAGTCCACGCGATAATTGCAGTAAAGCCAGTTAAACCAGCGATGTGCAGTGGCCACACGACTCTTAATGCCCAATTTCTTGGCAAGCCTCGCCAATTCCCGATCCGGATAAATAAAAAGTATCGAGTCGGCCTGAATGGAGCGAAGCATCATAGGATCCTTCAACAGCTCCTCCCGGTCCAGGAGTTTGTCGACGTGAATACATTTGTCTATGACCGGATGAGTGTACTTCTTTCCAACAAAATAGATTCTGATTTCGGGCATCGTGGCCTTGAGGTATCCCAGTAGTGGCAAAGTAAGAATGACGTCCCCCAGGTTATCCGTGCGACTGACAATCACACGCTTCCCTAGCGCCACTTTCTTATTCACCTCATAAAGTTTAGAATACTTATAAAAGACATGATTGGCCTCGGCCTTCGCCACCATCAGTCCTTCATAACCGTCCAGAAAGCCTCTTTTTATGAAATAGCTTTTTACAAACGCGAACGTGGTGTGACCAAGAATTTGAGGTATTGAGCTCGGTTTCTTACCAGCATTTTCACAGGCGAAGATTTCTGAATAGCGCTGGATTTTTTCCAATGTCTCCTTTGAATCTTTGTAAGCACGGTGAAGGATATCTCCCTGCAGGTGAGTAACACGCACTCCTCTTTTCAGTACCACACGATCGTGAGGATTTTCTCCCCCAAAGGAACCTTCGTGCTTGTTCCATAACCTGATTTTTCTGTCGGGGTACCAGGAGCCATGCGTGATCCACTTGTTGCCATAACTGGACAGGCGATTCATACGATAGGCTTCCGCCGGCCAGGTTTTCTTTACTTCAAGTATGGATTGGGTAAGCTCTGGTGAGAGATATTCGTCCGCATCAAGAGATAATACATGTTGATGGGTTGCTTGTGTTACCGCAAAATTCTTTTGATCAATATGATTCCGAAAAAGGTGTTCAACAAAGGTAACATGCTTGGCCGAACAAATTTCTCTTGTCCCGTCCTTTGAGAAGGAGTCAACAACAACAATTTCATCTGCCACAAGAGCAACCGAGTCAATACACCTCGCGATGTTCTTCTCTTCGTTGTAGGTAATAATGACAACACTAATCTTCACCATCAGACAAAAATAATGATAAAGATCGATTTTTCGGTATTCAAAGTCAATACAAAAAAAGCCCCATGGATTTGACAAGGTCAATAAACTCAGCTCGATACCCATTTATATCCTCCCCTCTTGAGGGTTGCGCCAATTGCACTATGCCGTCATAAGAGAATCCTCTCACATATTCCGAATCACGAAGCAACATTCCGAAGGCAGCTACTGCTGCGGACCATCGAAAGTCGTCAGAAGTCCTGGACAAGACTATGTTCCCATCAACCAATGGATGGACAATAAGCTTGCTGACATCGCTATCCGGCCTCTTGTAGCGCAGCTTGATGTTCATTAGCTCACCGGAACCATTGGCTTCATGTTTAATTTGGGTTTTCTGATATTTCAGATCATCAATTTTATAAAATTCACTTTCAATTGATGAGGTACAATGTTCCAAGCTTCACTTCTTGCGTAATAAAACCAAGATATGAAAAAACTAACGTGCCAGCATGGCCCGGAACAGCAATCGAGTATACTCCGCTTCGGTCGGTTACCACAGCCATCGAGGTGCCTTTTTCTCTCACGTTCACACCGGGTAAAGGCAGACCCATCCACGGCGGAGGTAACCTTGCCAGTG
>JAYWDR010000428.1:0-3792 GCA_043779735.1 Cyclobacteriaceae bacterium
GGTCCCTTTCGTGCTATCCGTTTTGATACCTTGCTCGCATTGGACATGCAGGACAAGACCTATGGATGGACTGTAGAGATGCAACTTAAAGCGGCGAAAATGGGTTTCAGATGCGCCGAAGTTCCGGTGCGGTACCGGAAACGAATTGGGTTTTCAAAAATATCAGGGACACTGAGGGGCACGGTTATGGCAGGGTATAAAATTATCACTACGATTTTTAAATATTTGTGAATGAATAGACCATTGACTTCTGACTTCTAGCCAGGGGCCTTTTGGTGATCAAGGTTGAGATTGTTCCAATATTATTGTTCGCTAACTTGCAGCAAGTCGTCACATTAGACCCCAAGCTTGCTTGAAGCTTTCCACCCATGGAGATTACCATCACTATCCTCTATTGCCTTTGTCTTCTCTACATATTTTTGTTCAGCTTGGGCCAGCTACACCTTACCTGGGTTTACAGGAAAGGAAATAAGGGCTCTGTGATGATTCCACCAAGAGAAAAATATGAACCCCTGGTGACGGTCCAGCTCCCCATCTTTAATGAGAAATATGTCGTAGAGCGATTGCTGGAAGCAACCAGCCAGTTGAATTACCCAAAAGAGAAGCTTGAAATTCAACTCCTGGATGACTCTACGGATGAAACGACCAACATCATCTTGAAAAAAATTGAGTCGCTGCGTCCCTTGGGGCTAGACATCAAACTGATTCACCGGGAAAACAGGCTGGGATTCAAAGCGGGCGCCCTTGACCATGGACTTCACTCTGCGAAGGGGGAGTTTATCGTAATTTTCGATGCGGATTTCATTCCTCAGCCTGATTTCCTTCAACATACATTGCCTTATTTTAGTGATCCTTGCATTGGCGTAGTTCAAACGCGCTGGGGTCATCTCAACCGGGATTATTCTTTGCTCACACAGCTCCAGGCTTTTGGTCTCGATGCGCACTTTTCCATCGAACAAACCGCGCGCAATGCTTCCGGCGGCTTTATCAATTTTAACGGCACGTGTGGTGTTTGGCGTAAACAATGTATTCTGGATGCTGGTGGCTGGAAGTTTGATACATTGACCGAAGATCTTGACCTCAGCTATCGGGCTCAATTAAAAGGTTGGAAATTCCGATACCTGGAAGATGTGGCCACCCCGGGAGAGCTACCGGTGATTATGCCGGCCATCAAGTCGCAGCAATATCGTTGGAACAAAGGGGGCGCAGAGACTGCACGAAAAAATTTTGGTGCCGTACTCCGTTCAGATTTTTCAATCAAGAACAAAGTACACGCTTTCTTTCATCTTTTTAACAGTTCGGTATTTGTCTGTCTTTTGATTGCTGCTGTACTGAGTGTTCCGATGTTATATATCAAAGCCAATCACCCTGAATTGCGTTGGCTATTCAATGTGGGCATTATTTTTCTGATAGGCTTTCTTTCTATCGCCCTTTTCTATTGGACGGCCACCCAACGCTTCTATTCGCCCGCATGGGAAAAATTCATTCGACTTTTCCCTGGCTTTCTGATCGTTTCGATGGGCCTGTCACTTCACAATGGACTGGCGGTCCTGGAAGGGCTGATCGGCAGAAAGACTTCGTTCGTTCGTACCCCGAAGTTTAATGTCACGGATCTGAAGGAATCGTGGAAGGGCAACAGTTACATCACGACAACCATTAACTGGGTAACGATAATGGAAGGCGTGTTATGTATTTATTTTCTTTTTGGCATTGTGGCAGGGTTTGCCCTCCACGACGGTGGCCTGATGTTCTTTCACCTGATGTTGTCCTTAGGATTTGGTTCCGTATTTTACTTTTCTGTAAAGCCAGCCATGCATGCGTAATGTGAAGATTGGGTCTTTCGTGGTCCTCTTCTTGTTTATTGCCTTCACGCGTTTGCTTACCTACGGACTGGATAGAAGCCAGACACTGCCACTCTTGATATGCTACGCAGTTCTTTTTGGTTTGTACATCTGGATTTATAAAAAGGAGACGAATGTCTCTTTTTGGCTGATGAGTGCCATCGTTATTCGTGGCAGTTTATTATTAACGTTCCCCAACTTGTCTGACGACTTCTACCGGTTTATCTGGGACGGCCGTTTGTGGGCAGCGGGACAGCACCCGTTCGCGGCACTTCCCGGTGAATTTCTGTCACAGAATATTTCAGGTGTGACTGAGGCTTTATTTGAAAAGCTGAACAGCAAGGAACACTTCACCATCTATCCACCGTTGGCGCAATTTGTTTTTTGGCTCTCAGTGAAGATTTTCCCTGACTCCATTCAAGGCAGCGTAGTGGTCATGCGAATATTGGTACTGTTGGTGGAGATCGGAAGCATTTTGCTGATCATCAGGCTACTGGACCGTTCTCATCAACCGAAAAAAAATGTGCTATTGTACGCGCTGAATCCGTTGATTATACTTGAACTCACAGGCAACTTGCATTTTGAGGCGTTCGTTATTTTCTTTTTACTGCTGAGCATATGGCTGTTGACCTCTGATAAGGTTATTCCAGCCGCCATTAGTTTTGCGTTGGCAGTGAGCGCAAAGCTAATCCCGCTGATTTTCCTGCCGGTAATGCTGGCTGTGCTGGGATGGCGAAAGGCACTTGTATTTTATACAGTCACCGGATTAGGAATTCTTATTCTCTTCATTCCCATGTATGATGAGCAAGTGCTATCCGGATTTTTTCAAAGTGTAAATCTCTATTTTCAAAAATTCGAATTCAACGCCTTTCTTTATTACCTCGTTCGTGAATATGGATTTTGGAAGGTTGGCTACAACACCATTCAGGCCACTGGATGGAAACTGGGTGTCGTGAGCGGGATTTTGATTTTGGCATATTCACTGTTTTGGGGAATTCGAAAGGGTAAAGACCAGTCTTCCGAATCGACCTCGAAAGCTTTGCCTTACCAAATTGACCGTGGGTTATTCAATGCGTTTATTATTATTCTCACTATCTATCTTGTCTTGTCCACTACAGTGCATCCGTGGTACATCACGCCTTTGATAGCTTTTTCCGCGATCACTCGTTTTCGCTTTATAATGTTTTGGTCCGGGCTCATTTTCCTGACGTATGCCGGGTATTCGCACGATGGATATTCAGAAAACCTGTGGATCACTACCCTCGAATATGTAGCAGTAATAAGTTATCTTGGTGTTGAATTTTTATGGAAGGGAAGAGATGCTTTAACCTCCTGATAGGCTGTTGGGGATTCTCTCACATCACCTGGCTTAAAACAGGAACACCCGAATGAAATAGAATTGTTTCTGTCACACCGATAGCATAATTCTTTTTGCTTCTGCGGTTGTGTGTCACCAAAGCGATGACATTGGACTTTATCTTTTTGGAAACATTCAAAATTCCACCTTCTTTGGTATAGTCGTTACGGATAAAAGCGTGAGGCTTGATATCACGTTGGTAGGCAGAGAAATTCTTGATTCTATTTTCTATCGTATCGCTATCTAGAAAATTCTGTGGTGTATTGATAAAAGCAAAGTCAATCTTGGCATGAATGTCAGTCGCGAAGTTCTTAATCGGTTTGAATGAGCTGCCGATGCCATCCTCTTCAAAGTCGGATGCGAAAAGAATTCTCTTTAATGCTATGGGGTTGAAGTTCTTCTTTACCGAGAGCACAAGGCAGGGTGCTGTGCGCAAGACCCTTTGTGCTGTAGACCCGATGAAAAGCCCGTCGTTATCGCTAATGCCATGGGCCCCCAGAATAATAAGGTCAATTTTATTTTTTTCGGCGTATTGAACAATCTGTTTAAAAGGTGATCCGCCCGTGACGCGTGTAATGGTCTTATCCAGATTGA